>JAYVSP010000490.1:0-6898 GCA_043775215.1 Planctomyces sp.
AAGGTTAGGTAGCCACGTTCGCCAGAACGTGGGTTTTCCCGCGATTCGCCCACACTCTGGCGAGCGTGGCTACCCAGAGATCTCTGCGGGTCCACTTAGATTGACGAAGCGGCCTTCGCCCCGTTCATAGAATCGTTGAAGCGCCCACAAAAAGTAATCGACGACTTACAGGCCGACGACGTCTTGCGGACGACTGGGGATGATCTCAACGGGCGTGGTTCCCACGATGCCGCCACGCTTCCGAAACTCATTGCGTGCGGCCCCCATGCTTTCTCGAGCGCTTCAGTCGTTTGATTCTTGCCATTCCCGCCGCCGCCGTCGGAGTCAGCGCAGCACATGAAGGTGGTTATCGATCCGTATTTGAGTTGACCTTAGTTGCCTGATAGGACTTCGAATGTTTCCTGGAGGCGAAAAACCATGTCGATCGTACAACCGATTCCGATTTTGAAACCGGCTTCGCCTCGCGCTGATGATTTCCTCCTCGAAAAACTGGGGAAATATCGCGGGCGTTGGGTTGCTCTTAGCGCCGATGGCGAGCGGATCATCGCCGGAGAGGTCTCGCTGAAAGCCCTGGATCAACAGGTCCGCGCAGCGGGTCTGAACCCGGAGGACGTTTTTCTCGAATGGGTTCCGCCCGGAGACTGTGTCTCGTCCGGATTGGAACTGTCGTGATGCTCCGCTTTCCCTACCGGCGAGTCTGGATGGAATCCCGGCCAGAGGCATCGAGCACACCGTGGATGTGGTTTTCGTCTTGGATTCGCAAGCTGTTCACGGTAAAGCCGACACCGACTCCAGTGGCAAAGAAATCCGTTGAGAATCCGCCGCGCCCGATCGTGTCGATTCGTATTCGTGGGCCAGTGGCGGCCCGAAGCTTGAAGTCAGCGCTGTTGGACACCGGCTCACAGGACACGTTGTTCCCTGCGGCGTTCGCCGAACCACTTGGAATTCTGTTGGGAGGAGCGAGACATTCCATCAAGTGGCGGGGACTGCGGTACTGGGTCGAATTTCACACGGTTGAACTGGAACTCGCACAGAACCAAGTGGTTTGTTGGTGGCAAGCACGGGTCGGCTTCACTCCAGCGCCGCTCGCGTATGCGATTCTCGGCCAGCGGGGTTCCTTGGAATTCCTCGACGCGACGTTCTTCGGGGCAGACCAGTTTGTCGAACTGTCAACGAATCGACTCTTTCCGGGGACCATCGTCCCCGCCGTTTAATGAAAAGAAAAAGACCGGACGACCGCACCCATTTTCTGGACGGTCGCGTCCGATTGCGGCAGGAATAAAGTGGCCCGAAGATTCGGCGAGCCGGTGGCCGTCAGGCCCCGGACGACGCGGGGCGCGTTTGCTCGGTTGGGTGGAACGAAACGGCGTTTCGTGCCACCCGTCCGTCTGTCCTCTGGAAAACAAAAAGTCCTGACGTCCTGACCCCTTTTCGCCTCCCCGATAAAGTCTGTAGCTCTATGGCTTATGCGCATCCCACTCTGCTTGCGCACGTATCAATTCAGATGCCGCCTCCTTCCACTCATTGAATGTGGTCGCAATGGTTTCGACGGTTGGAAACTGACTGAGGTCAATGAATACTTCGCTTAACAGAAGATTCGTAGGATTTGTTACGCGGCAATCATTCGTAAAGCGGGCTTGCTTCCAATTGTCGCCACGCATTTCGTCTCCAATGAGTACTAATACTTGGGCAATTCGTTGGCACTCACACGCCGCATGATGTTCGCGATCCTTCGCGACGCGGAGGCGGGTGGCAATACTATCGAGTGACATTATCCAACTCCTTTTGTGATGTTCGACTTCCATTGGCGAAGTCTGCTACCAATCCCCGCACCACTCTTGCACGTTGCCATGCATGTCATACAACCCCCAATTGTTCGGCTTATATGAGCCGACTTCGATCGTTCGATTCAAGTCCACTCCATTGCTCGCACTGCCGTAGGGATACTCGCCGTGAAAATTTGCCGACGTGCTACTCGGCCAGTTTGCGTCTGCCGAAGGATTTCAGCAACGGTGACATCCACAAGCGGATCGACAACGTCTTGGCTCAGCTTGGATTGACGGGCATCGACGACGTGCTGATTGGCTCGCCCACGCGCAAGGGCATCAGCGGCGGCCAGCGAAAGCGCGTGAACCTGGCGATGGAGTTGCTGACCGACCCGTCGGTGCTGTTTCTGGATGAGCCGACATCGGGGCTGTCGTCCGAGGACACGCTGATCGTTATGCAGGTGCTGCGGCAACTCGCCGACGCGGGCAAGACGATCTTGCTGACGATCCATCAGCCGAGCCTCGAAGCATTTCGGAAGCTCGACAATGTGGTCGTGGTCTCGAAGGACACCGGCAGCACTGACGCGGGACGCTTGGCGTTTTACGGCCCGGCGTATCCCGAGTCGGTTCAGTTCTTCAATCCGTACGTGGGGCAAGTTTCCAACCTGCCCGCTGATCAAGGGCAGGTTGGAAACCTACCCCACGACAAACCGCTCGTGCCGGACTTGCTGCTGCGAGGACTCGCGACTCAGCCAACGGTCGCGTGGTGCCAGCGCTACCAAGCCTCCGAATTCCATCGAGCGTTCGTGCAAGAACGCGCGGGTACAAGTCCAAATGACGAAGCGACCGGCGGTTCGCAAACTCCGCGCGTCGAATCCGGCGCGACGCAGTGGTGGACTCTGGTCCGCCGCTCGCTGTCTGTGAAACGACGTGACGTGGCGAACACCACCATTCTGTTGGCTCAAGCGCCGATCATTGCGACCTTGCTGGTCATGGTGTTCGGCAGCAAGACCGCCGCAGAGTTAACCGCCGAGAATTGGCACTCGTCGGCTCAAGCGACGTCGATCACCGTCTTCTTGATGTCGCTCTCTTCGATTTGGTTCGGCTGCTCGAACTCCGTGCGCGAGATTGTCGGCGAATGGCCGATCTACGTGCGCGAGCGGATGGTGAATCTGCGGATTCCGTGGTACTTGGCCGCGAAGTTCACCGTGCTCGGTGGACTGTGTTTGGTGCAATGCCTGATCCTGTTGAGCGTGGTCACTCTCGGAAACGGTCTCTGCGGATCGTGGTGGCCAATGCTCGGTCTGCTGGTACTTTCCTCAACCGTCGGCTTGGCTCTTGGCCTGACCGTATCGGCGATCGTCAAAACCTCGGAAGTGGCCATCGCGTTGTTGCCGCTGCTTCTGCTGCCGATGGTGATCCTCGGCGGCATCTTGCAGCCGCAACACGAAATGAACACCCCAACGCGGTGGTGCTCCAACGCGATGCCGTCACGCTGGTCGTTCGAGGGACTACTGCTTTCGGAATCCGCCGATCGTGCGAAGAGTCCCGCAGACCCGCAGACAGATCCGGCCGCGACCAAGCCGAGCGTCGATATCGCGGAAGTTTACTTTCCGAAGAAGTCCGATCGAATGGGTCAGCGCGCCTGCGTCTTCGCTTTGTGTACGATGCTTGCTCTATTCGTGCTCACGATTCAAACGGCCTTGCGTTTGCGTGACGTCCATTAGCAACACACGGAGCAGCCCCTGAGTTCCGCTCATGTCTCTATCCTCGCGTCGCCGGACTCCGGGGCAGGAAAAGGTGTCAGGGAAAGCGCCGGTAAAAGTCGGATGAGAGCTGCGGATGTAAGAGCCGTACCAACAAGGAATAGCCATCCAGTTTTCGCCACGAGTCATGCGCCGGTTCTCGCAAGGGGATGGGTGAAGCGTTGACAGCGGGAAATCCAGGCCAGCCAGAGTAGACGCGACTTTTCGAATCGGCCGTCATTACTTCGACTCGCCGTTCGCAGCGAGGTCGAGGCAAACCAGATGCGTCTCGCTGCGCAAGTAGACTCGCCCGCGTGACAGCACCGGGGCGGCCCACGCGGGGTACTTGATTCCGGGGACCGACATGCGGCCGAGTTCCTCAAACTTCTCCGGGTTGATTTTCACCAACGCCAACGTGCCCCATTCGCCGAGCACCAAAAACCGATCGCCCAACTGAATCATGGACCCGCGACCGAAGATCACCTTGCCCGACGCATCTTTGATTTCACCCGTGATGGGACTGCGAATCATCTTGGTTGGGTCTCCCTGAAAGTCGGGAGTCTTCCAGCGCACTTCACCCGTCTTGAGGTCCAGGCAGCGCAGCTCACCTTCGTATTCGTGCCGGCCGCTGAATCCATATAAGAAACCGCCAACAGGAATCGCCGTGGACCAGTGAGTCAGCATGTTCTCGCTTTCCTGCCACACGACATTGACCTCCTGGCCGGATGGCTGAACCTGCAACAGCACCGATCCCAACTCGTAAGCGGCGGATAAAAAAATCTTGTCACCGATGACGACAGGACGTGCTGCATTTACTGAATCTTTCACGCGCGGACGAAACCAATACTTGAAGCTGACCGACCCGTCTTTCGGATCGAGCGACACCAATCCGTGTCGCAGGAAACAGAGAATGTGCCGCCGCCCATGAATCGTCGCGGCGAGCGGCGTGGAATAACTGTAGATCGATTCACGGCCTGTCCAGCGATACGTCCGGCCCGATTCTCCCATCTCGGCGCCGTCCCAAGTCTTCTTGCCCACGTTCTGCCACACGATGTCGCCAGTCTCGGCGTTGAACGCGACGACGCCCGAATTGGGCTGAGCACCAACCAGCACGATCAATAGATTCCCTTCCAGAATCGGCGTACAGCCGACGCCGAAAAAGTTCTCGTCATCTGGGATGCGAAAATCTTTCGAGCAGTCTCGCGCCCACACTTGCTTGCCCAAGACGAGATCCAAACAGAACAGTTTTCCTTCGGGATTCAGCGTGTAGACGCGATTCTTGGTCAGCAGTGGAGTACACCTCGGCCCGTTGTTGTAGCCATACCGGTCCGCGTACTCGCTGGGATATGAGAACTTCCACAGCGGCTCGCCGTTGTCCGCACGCACGCATGAGATGATGTCATCGCCGCGCGGCCGATGAAACATGATCAGCCGATTCCCCATCACCGACGGAGCGCTGTACCCGGTCCCGATCCGCTGCTGCCACGCGATGGACGGCCCACCCTCCGGCCACGTCTTGAGCCACTGGGCCTCACTGCATTCGCCCGTCCCCTTCGAGCCTAAAAAGCACGGCCAGTCCTCCCCCAGTCGATCGGGAACTGGAACATCGGTCACCACTTCGGGGGCAAGTTCTCCCTTGAGTTCCGCTCGCTCGTCCGCGCTCGCACCAGTCGCCAACAGAAGGTAGGCGGCAATCAACAGCAGGCATCGCATCATGGGTGACTCCTCACTTCACTTCGGGTAAGCGGAATACGTTGAAAGTGTCGTTCGAGTAAATCAAGTCCGACTCATACGGCACGCGCAATCGAGCCATCGCAAACTCGGCACCGGTTTTCCGCCGCAGTTCGCGCAGTTCGTCCACGGAGTACCGCTCGTCCGCAAATCCCGCTTTGCTCCAACGCTCGATCCACTGCAAGCGCCGATTCCATTCCACAATGCCGGCAGCATCTTGCGGACAATCTTTGAAGTTCACGAACTCGGCACGTTGCGCATGCCACTTGAACGAGTCGCTTTCAATCGGCGTGAGGAACAGCGCGTCCGCCGGAGTGTTCGCTGCGATCCACCGACAGGCATCTAGCCAGTCCGCTCGAACTGGGCGAGTCCACGGGATCGCCGGTTCAAACAAACGTACTTCCGCAACTGCCCACCCCAAGCCGAGAGTCGCGACCGTCCACAGCAGATATTCTCGTCCGACTAGCCTGGCGGGTCTCTCGCGCCCAAGCTTGAAACATGCAAAGACGCGCGGCGCGAGCGCCGCCACAGCGACAGGCAACATCAAATCAAAGAGTCGAAACGGATAAAACTTCATCAACCCCATGCGCCACCGATAGCCCCACATCTCCTGAGCGGGACGCGGACCGACCCCCGCCAGAAAGCCACCGACAGCAAATAAAGTTGTCGCCGCCAGATACGCGATCCACCAACGGTCGCTTGGTGACAACGCTTCTTTTTTTCGCATCGATTGCAGCAATCCGAACCAAACAGCCGCCAACAAAAAATATCCCACATAGTGACACAGCCCGAAGTCCATCGGATCGAGATGATGTTTCAGGCGATAGAACACTTGCACGAAGTTCGCCGCTAACGAGGTGCGACTGTCAGCCGCGCCAAGCATTCGCATCACTGGCCACAATCCGGGTAAGGCAGAAATGGTCGTCAGCAGGAAAGGGATTTTGAGAATTGAGATTTGAGATTTGAAGTCTGCTATTTGAAATCGGAAATCCGCAATCTTCGCGAAGCACATCGCCACGACATGCCACAGTCCCACCAGCGGATGAAAGGTGATCGCCGCTCCGCTACACACCGCCGCCAGATTGAAACGCCGGTCCAATCTCATCGCGATTGCGAAGAATACGAAGGCATACGCCACAATTTTCGACTCGAACCCGCCAACCAGCCACTCGCCCGAGAGATTCCCAACCGCTTGCAGTCCGAGGAACAACCACGCCGACAACAGCACGTTCCAAAGTGATGCTCGCGGTGATGGCGTAGCAGCCGGGTCATCAGCCGTCGATCGCTCTTCGTTCGAACCGCCGCGCATTAGGCGACTCACCATTGCCGTCCAACCGGCCGCGAGCAATGCCATGCCGAGCAACCGTCCCACCAACGCCACGCTTGTCAGATCGAGCCACAGCGTCAGCCAGCCGCAGGTCTGATAGAAAACTTGATGTGCAGAAAACGATGTCAGGAAGAAGTCGCGCACGCACCAATCGGGATTCCAATAGTGTTTCGACTTCGTGAGGTAGTGTGATTCATTCACACCGGGTATCGGGGCGGAGGCCAGCGACACCATCAAGAAGCTCAGCCACACTGCCAGAATGACGAACAGTTTGGTACGACGCTCGGTCACGATGCGCTCGTCGTTGAAGTCGTGAGCCTTCGGTCAGG
>JAYVSP010000491.1:0-3905 GCA_043775215.1 Planctomyces sp.
AAGGAATTGAGCCGCGACCGTCAGGGAGCGGTCATAAGTCCTTGTCCGTCACACTCCCTGACGGTCGCGGCTCGAAAGATTCACAGGCTCGGAGCGTCACGATGCTCGGGCGATGCGACCCGCGATCACGAGCCAGCGTGTTCGACGCTGAGATTCCACTCACGACGCGGCCCGGTGTGTGCGTGGCGGAGCCACGACGGGACGCGGCGACATTTTTCGCCATTCAACCGTTTGGCAGACTCCGAGAGAATCCGCGTCGCAGCGACGCCGACTCTGCTAGACTGCCGCCATGAGAACATCCACTTTGGACAAGCAGTTAGCGTCCGTCGCCGAAGGTCGCAGCAATATCGCTGAGGTGCGAACTCCGCACGGGAATCTCGTCATCCTTTCGCAGCGATTGGGCGAGCGATTCCGGCCGGTTCTGGAATATATGGCTCGCCAAGTGTCGGCGGAGAGTACGCCGCCCGCCGAGTCGGGTTGGACCGAGGCCAAGAATGCTCGTCGCGTGGAACTCATCGAGAGGAAGCACGGCGGCGGATTGACTGCGGCCGAGAAGCGGGAACTGAAGTCATTGCAGGCGGAAGGGGATCAGGCTGTTGACCGGTTGCTCGGCCCGCAGAATGAAATGCTGGAGTTGCTGCTGCTTGGTTTGGAGCAGAAGGCCGCTCAGCAGAAAGCCGCCCGATGACCGTCGCGAACCCGTACCAGTATCCGGCTCGCCCGCATCGCCGTCGGCACGGTCCGATGGGTTACGCCAACGCCGCTCAGTACCGCGACTGGCTGCGCGACGAATTCTCGTTCCGTTGCGTCTATTGTTTGGAGCGCGAGCAATGGGTTCATCGCCAAGGACATTTTCACATGGAGCATTTCCTGCCCGTCACGGTGCGGCCGGACTTGGAGTTGGATTACGACAACCTGGTCTATGCCTGCCACGTTTGCAACTCGACCAAGAGCGACCACACCGTTCCTGATCCATTGCGCGTGTTGCTGGACGGCTCGGTGAAACTGCATCCCAACGGAACGCTCGACGGCCAGACAAAAGCCGCAACGAAACTGATCGAGACCTTGCAACTCAATTCGCCCGAATTTCGGCGACGCCGCCGCATGATGCGACGAGTCATCCGACTGGCCGCTCGTCACGATCCAAAATTGCGGCGTGATTTGCTGGGCTATCCCGAAGACCTTCCCGATCTGTCGCGATTGCATCCGCCGAAAGGAAATCGCCGCCCAGCCGGCGTTGAAAAATCGCACTTCGCCCGACGACAACGCGGCAAGCTGCCGGTCAACTACTGACTCCACTTGGCGATCAAAAGTCCACAGCCGGTCGAATCACCGACTCCCATTCGTCGCGTGTGACGCTTTCCGGTTGCCGCCCTTTGAATGCTCCGGCGTGCATCGACTGTCCGCGAAGTTGCCTGCGCCTTTGAAACGTCGATTGTTTACTAACGTGGTGCCACGTCCCACACTCGAATGGTCCTGCCCTCACTTGCGGACGCGAGCCGTTTCCCGTCTGGGTTAAATGTCACGCTACATGGCATTCGGGCTTTGAAACCACCGAGACTAGCGCTTCTTGGTACTGGCGGGCTTTACGTCCATCTCGATGATGCGTTGCACTTCGCCTTCCTTCTTCACTTTGAACGTAATCGTTGCGCCGTCGTCGTTACGGATGGACATGACCTTCGCGCCACTCTCCGTGCGCGATTTGGCAAGACGCTGTAGATGTCCCGAAAACAGTTTCTTTAGATCCTCTTTCTGTTTGTCCGTCGCATGCCCATCACGGATATTGCCCAAGATTCCTTTGCATTTCGGACTGATGTATTCTTCTAGACCGCTCACATCTCCGGCTAACAATTGGATGATCACTTTCTCGGCCGAGTATTCCGGCGTTCCAGCCGCTGACTGTGGAGATCTCAGCCTTACTCCACTGCCGGCTCCCGCTCCAAGCGCAATCCCCGGCACAGCACCCGGCACGGGTTGTGCGTTCCCTTCTGCCGCGCCCGCGTTTTGGTGCCCTCGCATTTCCTGCATCGCCACCTCACGGGCATTGACCGTCGCATCGCGCAGCTCGTCGGGCTTGAGGAATCGTTTTGAGGCAACCGCCGCCAGTTGTTCCGCGATCGCTTGGGATGTCGGTTGCTCAATCGTGGCGAGCGTCCATCCGGGATGCTGAAGGCTACGCATGTGCCACACCTCGCCAGCCAGCACCCTTGTCTCACGATTCCGGTCCAAGAGGTCCAAGAATTCAACATTCTTCGCCACGTCCATCCTGCCGCGCCAAACCAGAAGATGAGCCCCGTTGATCAACGTGCAATACTTGAGAGGATTAGCGTTAAGCAAGCCATCCGAATCCCGGACACGCACACCTGGGAGTTGCTCACGAATTCTCTGAGGGTCCATCATTTGGGCTTTGCGATCGACAACGACTCCATCGGACAGACGAACCAGAAGAAAGCCTGTGGGATCGACTTGATCCATCCGTGAAAATCCAAACGTGGCGAACTTCTGGGGGAAGACGATCGCGTAATCCCCGAAGGGAGAGAACCTGGCGGCTATCGGTGCGACCGGCAAATCGGGCAGCCGTTCGAGCTTCCACTCCGGCAACTTCCACTTGAGCACTAACCCTGTTCTGGTGATGGCAGCGTATTCAGATTCCTCTTTGGTAAAAGCACAGAACCATTGATGAGCCCACCCACGGATGGTGTCAGACGGAGTTTCAATGTCCTGAGCGAGTTTGACCATCTCCGTGATGAGTGGCCCCCACGACGATTCATACATCGACAGGTCAAACTGCGCGGCTTCATCACTGTCAGCTAATCTGCGAGTTTCGAGAACTCGAGGAGGTATGATTGGAACCACACCAGTTGGTCTGTTGACTCCCAGCGTGATCACTTTGGATTCGTATTCGAGTTTGGGATCTGGTGCCGCAGGAAGCACGCAGTAGGTTCCGAGGGGAGACAATTCACCCTTGTGGGGAAACCGTAATTTGACCCCGTCGCGCCAATCGAGAACGCCATCGCTGCCAAGAATAAACCGCTCGTCGGGAAAGAAGGATTGCGGGCGCACCAGAGGACGAGTTTCGCGCGGATGCTCGGTTGCAAGGGCCAAGGCGCCCTTTTCAAGATCGTGAACTTCAAAGAATTGACGGCGTTCCAGTTCATCATGGTTTCCGCCAGAAGCAAACAGCCGTCCTGACGGCGACCACGCCCAACCGTTACTGTGGCCAGATGTCAAATTTGCCGCGATGCTCGCCCCGGAAGGGGAAGCCAGTAAGCTGTGTTTCGAGACTCGAGCAGTGACGTCGCCCCACGGCCCGAGAAGCGACGCACTTTCACTTGGAGAAAAGTTTCCGAGATTGGGGTTCTTGGGAGTGTTGAGCGGTTCCCAGCGGCCGATCACGTCATTTTCGGCGACGAATACCGCTCCGGACGAATTGGTCAGCCGAAGTCGCAGCACCACGATTTGCAATTCCGGATCGAGGCCGACGATGCCCTCCTTCCGTACCGTGTTCCAAGAGTTACGCAATTCTGGCGCTTCGTCTCTGTTGACCAAAACGCTCGTGCGAAACGTTGCGGAAACACCGTTCAACTTCACGGTGGCCAGAATCGGATACGCCTTGTCTTCCGGTCGGTATTTTTCCAACTCGACGGAAATCTTCGGGGCCGTCACCAAGAATGTTTGGCTTCGCAGTTCGTACAGGCGACGTTGAATCGGAACGACCTTCTGTTTGTACTCTTCCGCGAGCAAAGGCATCCGGTGCTGGAGGCTTCGTCGAAAAAACTGGCCGCTGGTTTCAAACTCGTCTTTATCGCGGAGTTTGGAATCGGTTCGGGCGCGGTCGCTGAGAGCCTGTGAAGGAATTGAGCCGCGACCGTCAGGGAGCGGTCATAAGTCCTTGTCCGTCACAC
>JAYVSP010000492.1:0-2527 GCA_043775215.1 Planctomyces sp.
GCTCTTTCCCCGCACTTCGACACATATTGATGCGCCGGTCCTTAGCTTAGCTTATTCTTCGCAGGGCCGAGATTGATGCTTTGTTTAACCCCAACGCCAGCGGCGTGGGCGCGGTGGATACGACTCGCGCACGCCGATGGCGTTGCGGTTAAACATCTCTCAATCTCGCCCGCACGAAGAATAGCGGCAGCAGTAGACCGAGCCTTCCGGCCGCTTGCAAGCAGCGATTGCGGCACGGGCACAATCCGAATCATCACAAGTAGGGTGAACAAAGCCGCGCGACGCCGTCACGAAGTTGGATTGGCAAGCTGCGCCCGTTCACGTCGGCCAAACTGAGCGGTTGCGCGTGCCGGATTCTGGTCTGGACCAGCTCGGTGAGCTGCATTGCCAGCTCCCGGTCGTAGCACTCCAAGTTGAATTCAAAGTTCAGCCGCAGACTCCGCGGATCCCAGTTGGCCGAGCCGACAAACGAGGCTAGTCCGTCGACCAGCAGGACTTTGGAATGATCGAACGGCGGCGGTGAGAGCCACACGCGGCAACCTCGCTCCAGCAATTGCCACAACGTCGCGGTCGAAGCCCACTGGACCAGAGCCAAATTGCTTTTTTGAGGGAGGACAATATCGACCGCAATGCCCCGCATGGCTGCCACGTTCAGCGACGTGATCAACGCCGCATCCGGCAAGAAGTAGGGTGTCATCACCAGAATCGAGAAACGTGCGCTGGCGATTGCTCCCAGTAGCGTCAGGCGGAAACTCTCGAAGTCTTCGTCCGGTCCGTCTGGCAGTCCACGAGCCACGACTGGGCCGTCAGGTTCGATGCCCGCGAACCAACGCTCTCCCTGTAACAATTCGCCGGTGCAGAACGCCCAGTCTTCGACGAATACCTCTTGAATCTGGCCGACAACTGGGCCGGTCACGCGAAAGTGCAGATCCTGCACGGGATACTTTGGCTGCCAGGCGAGACAATTCCCTTCGCGAATGTTGATGCCGCCGGTAAAGCCGACGCGTCCATCCACGACCAAGAGCTTTCGATGTGTACGCAGATTCGAGTACTGAAACCTCCAGGGTATCAGCGACGGCAGAAACTGAGCGACGGGGATGCCGGCCCGGCGAAGCAACCGTGGCATGGTTGGCCAAGTGTAGCGCGCGCCCATATCGTCGATCAGCACTCGAACCTCGACACGCCGCGCCACGGCGCGTTGGAGTGCATCCAGAAACGACTTGCCCGCCCGATCATTATCAAAAATATAAGTGCTGAGCGTGATGCTGTGAGCGGCCGAGTCGATCGCCTGAAGCATGAGAGGATAGGCTTGATCGCCGTTCAACAGAGGTTCCACACGATTGCCGTGCAGCAACGGCCGCCGCGTGAGATCAGTTACTAATTTGGCGAGGGACGTCAGATGTGTGCAGTTTGGAGCGAGTGCTTGAAGGAGCACTTCCTCAGGACACAAGCAGCGGTTTGACGCGGCTTCCGGACGCAAGCGATCCCAGCGTAATGATCGAGCGCGGCGTTGAATCCGATTGATGCCCAGCCAAACATAGAGGGCGGCCCCGACCACGGGAGCCAACCAGATGACTCCCACCCAGGAAATCGCCGCGCGGGAGTCGCGTTTGTACAGAACCGCATGGCAGGAGGCCACGGCAGCTACGATCACATCAAGCAGTAATGCCACATAGGGCCAGAAACTCAGCAGATGATTTAACACGCCAGAGCACCTTCGCGTTCATGTCCCTTCACGCCGCAAAGTAGGTTGGGACTCTGTCCCGATCCTCTCATTATCGAAGTACAAATCACGATGATGAACGAGGATTGTTGATGGAAGACAGAATTCGCAGCAGCCCGATCAACAAATGCAGGAATGCGATGAGCTCGGTACTTCATCAATCAGCAATCCTTGTTCATCAATCGTTAATCAGACCGTCATCCGGAAGCGCGGGCAAGAGAGCCGGCGCGCGAAGCTCGCGGCCGAACCATCAGATTCCCATGCCACCCAGTGCGTCGATGAAGCGGCGGACGATGCCCGTGGCGACGGGTGCCTCGGCCTCGGCTCGGCAAGCGGCCTCGTGAAGCCGGTCACGAGTCGCGGCCAGTAGTCCGGAATGTTGTTGCTCATGGAGGGCTCGAGCCACGCGGCCCACCGTCTCGGCCAAGTGCGCCGTCTGCGCGGAAGGGAGCCGGCCAATCTCCAATTCGCCCCCCAGTTCCTCAAGCAGACTGGCCAGTGTTTGCTGGGCGTCCGGTTCCAAGTGGCCGGCCGCTCGTAGTAGGCGAGCCAGCTCCTGAAGGTCCGTCTTGATCTGTACGACGGTTTGCGGGTCGGCGGTGATCTGCTCTGACATGATCCAATCCCTCATCATCCTGTCGATGCAGGCGGAAGATTCCACGGAACTCGTGGGCATTGTAGCCATCCGAGTCGAGATTTCGCACGAGCTGTATCTTCTTGGCCCGGCGGAGCCGCAACCGATGACGATGATTCGCAAGCCGAGAGATTCGATTTTCTGCTTTTCATCATTCTGCCCTCTCATCA
>JAYVSP010000493.1:0-3213 GCA_043775215.1 Planctomyces sp.
GTCGCAATTCCGAGTCGCGTGGCATCGAGCGTGACAGGCCGACCGTTAAGCGTCAGGTTCGGGGTGCCGCGCCCGGTCAAGGCCCCCTCCAGCGCGGGGACATAGTCGATGGTGCCATCCGTGCCGACGGTGAAGTACACGGAGTCGCTGGAATACGGCGTGGTCAAGAAGTGCCGGCCCGGCAAGAGTTGGCGGGTCAGCGACACTTTGGCGTCGATGCTGACGTTATCTAAGCTCAGTGTCGCAATTCCGAGTCGCGTGGCATCGAGAGTGACAGGCCGACCGTTAAGGGTCAGGTTCGGAGTGCCGCGCCCGGTCAAGGCCCCTTCCAGCGCGGGGGCATAGTCGATGATACCATCCGTGCCGACGGTGAAGAATACCGGCGTGCTTCTGCCGTAGGGAGTAAAGATTTGGTGTTCGCCTGGAAGCATTTGGACAGTAAACGACGTGGCGGTACTGTAGAACACACTGTCCAGAGCCAGGGTTGCCTCGCTGAGGGCACTGGCGTCGATCCGATTGATGCCGTGGATCAGACTGTTTTCGACAAAGACCTCTCGCAAGGCGAGCATCCAGTCGTTGGCGTCGCGCGCCAAGCTGCCGTAGAACAAATCGAGTTCCGCGCCGCCGGTTAGCGTATTGCCGAGTCTATTACCAACGACGTTCGCTCCGCTGAGGCCCGCGTCGTTCTGCACGGTCGCAATTGGGGTTTGCGCGGTCACGCCACTGAGCTTTATGTTTCCGTTCAAGCCACCGCCGTCTTGCAGATGAGCGACACGGGAAGCGTAGACAAGATCCGTTCTACGCCATTCGGCCATGAGGATGTCCAAGGAGATGACGTCTGCAGCGGTCGGTGTTGACGATGTGCCGCCGCTGAAGGAAGTCGTTCCGCCGATCAGGATGTCTTCACCGCTGGAACCCGCAACCGTGGCATCGCCAATCAGGACATCGACTCCGCCACCACCAATTAGCAAGTCTCGGCCCGCTCCACCGATAAGCGAGTCGTTTTTCTTCCCACCGAGCAAGACATCATCACCGGCAAATCCTTGAAGAGTGACCGAACCGAGCGTGAATTGGTTCGCGATCAGCTTGTTTGCGGCAGCTCCGCCGCTGAGATTCGCGGTTTCGATCCCGGCCAGTGTCAACATGCCGAAGCCGGCCGCCGCCAGTGACGTGTTCGTCAACGTCATGTCGGTGTCGCGAACTGCAACGATCTGGTCGAAGGTACCGGCGGCGCTGGCCAAGCCATTGATATTGCCGCTGCCAGTCCAGCCGCTGACTGTAAACGTGTTCGCACTCAAGCCACCGGCCAGGTTGGCAATGGTGAATCCATTGTTCAACACCAGATTCATTCCGTCGGTTGTTTGCAGTCCCGAATTCGAAAGTGAGAAATTGAAATTCTTGGTGGCAGCAATCACATCGGCACCTCCGCCGCCCACAAAACTTCCCGCATGAGTCCAGCCACTGACGGTGAAAGTGTTCGCACTCGCACCCCCGGTCAAATTCGCAATCGTGATACCGACCAAAGACAGATTCATGCCGTCGCGGGTTTGCAACACCAAATTCGAGAGATCGAAGTCCACGTCCTTACTGGCGACGATCGTGTCGTCGGTCAAGTCGGTAACTTTATCGCCTGCAATACTTCCCGCATGAGTCCAGGCACTGACATCGAAAGTGTTCGCACTTGCGCCACCGATCAGGTTCGCGGTTACAAAACTGTCGTTCAGAGACAGATTCATTCCGTCGGTCGTTTGCAATCTTGTGTTCGAGAGCGTGAAGTTGACATTCTTGGTGGCGGCGATTGTGTCGGCACCTCCACCGCCCACAAAACTTCCCTTATGAGTCCATCCGCCAACGGCAAACGTGTTCACGCTCGTGCCACCGGTCAGGTTCGCGGTCGAAAAACTGCTGTCCAACGTTAGGTTCATTCCGTCGGTCGTTTGCAGTCCCGAATTCGAGAGCGTGAAGTTGAAATTCTTAGTAGCGGCGATCGTGTCGCGACCTCCGCGCCCCACAAAAATTCCCGCATGAGACCAGCCGCTGACATCGAACGTGTTCGCACTCAAGCCGCCAATCAGGTTCGCGGTCGAGAAACTGTTGTTCAATAACAGATCCATTCCGTCGGTCGTTTGCAGCCCTGTGTTTGAAAGAAAGTAGCTGCGATTCTTGGTGGCGGCGATCGTGTCGAGACCTCCGCCGCCTACAAAACTGCCGGCATGGTTCCAGCCGCTGACTGTGAACGTATTCGCACTCGAGCCGCCCGTCAGGTTCGCGGTCGAAAAACTGCTGTTCAACGACAGGTTCATTCCGTCGGTCGTTTGCAGTCCCGAATTCGAGAGCGTGAAGTTGAAATTCTTAGTGGCGGCGATCGTGTCGGCACCTCCACCGCCCACAAAACTTCCGGCATGGGTCCAGCCGCTGACTGTGAACGTATTCGCACTCGCGCCGCCGGTCAGGTTCGCGATCGTGAAATCGGTGTTCAACGACAGATTCATCCCGTCGGTCGTTTGCAGCGCCGAATTCGAGAGCGTGACATTGAAATCCTTGGTGGCGGCGATCGTGTCGCCACCTCCACCGCCCACAAATTTTCCCTTATTGGTCCAACCGCTGACTGTAAACGTGTTCGCACTCGTGCCGCCCGTCAGATTCGCAATTCTGATACCGTCCAGAGCTAGATCCAGGCCGTCACTGGTTTGCAGCCTCGAATTCGTGAGTGTGAAATTCGCGTTCTTGGTGGCGACGATCGTGTCGTCAGCTCCACCGCCCGCAAAACGTCCCGCATGAGTCCAGGCGCTGACGGTGAAAACGTTCGCACTCGCGCCACCCGTCAGATTGGCGACTTGGAAATTCATGAGCGAATCCGTGCCGACGCCCGTCAGGCTGGTGTTGGTCAGCGTGAAGCTGACGTTTCCAGTTTCGATCAAAGTGTTCGTCCCACCTTTGCCGTCCAGCGAATCGTTGCCCAAGCCGCCGGAGATCACCTCATCGAAGTTCGAGCCGATGATCGTGTCGTTCCCTGCACCGCCGTTGACCGAAATGCTCGTCAGGTGTGTGTAGAGGGCGCGCGACAAGCCGGTCAAGTTGATGGAGTCATTCCCCGTCCCGCCATTGAACGTCAACGCCCCGACGACCGTCGCCGGATCAATGTCCGGTTGCACGAGAGCCCCCAGTTTCACCTGGAGATGCCCGTTCGGCAGCACTGTCACGGTGAGGACT
>JAYVSP010000494.1:0-3814 GCA_043775215.1 Planctomyces sp.
CGTGAATATCGGGAAACCGTGGCAAAATCTCTGCGGTGTCATCGGTGGAGCCATCATCCACAACGATGATTTCAAAGTCGGGATAGTCCAAATTTCCCAGCGATCGCAGGCATTGATCCAAAGTGCGTCCACCGTTGTAGGTGCAGACGACCACAGAAACTCGCGGCGTCTCAGACAACAATTCCACGGGAGAGGACTCGAAGACCTCGTGGACACTGTGATAAGCGGCTTTCGGGAAGCGACTGCGATCGGTGATCCCGAAGGCCCAGTCCTCGATTTGACAACCACCGGTGTGCCAGTCATCGGTCCAGGAAAAAACAAAACCTCCCGCCAGTCCCATCAGAACGATTTCACGCAGGTGACCGGAAAGAAATGCCGCTTGCTCCATTTCGCCCTGCCGGAGCGAATCCATTCCCAACTCGCCCAACAACAGCGGTTTGTCACCCACGATGTTCTGCAAGCGATGCAGATATCGCCGAAACACTTCGCGGTCATGCAAGTACACGTTGAAGCTGATGAAGTCGAGAAACGATAAATCGAGGTACTCGGTGGAGGGATAATTCGCATACG
Source organism: Planctomyces sp. (assembly GCA_043775215.1). Classification (GTDB taxonomy): domain Bacteria; phylum Planctomycetota; class Planctomycetia; order Planctomycetales; family Planctomycetaceae; genus SXKJ01. Next base: position 571 of record JAYVSP010000494.1, read on the forward strand.
TCACGAGCGATCGCGGGTCCGCCTGCTTGGCCACATCGGCCAGTTCCGACAAGAACCGTTCGACGCGGCGTACGCCATGCCAGCGCACGATGTTCGTCGGAATTTCATTGCCAATGCTGTAGGCGAACACACACGGAAATTCTCGCCCCGCCACAACCGCGCGTTCCACCGCTTGGCGCGCTTCCGACTGAGCGCGCTGACTCTCCAAGAAGCACAAATGCCGAGCCCACGGAACGTCGATCAGCACGACTTGTCCAGACTCATCAGCCGCTTCCAGCAATTCCGGCGGCGGCACATGATAGGTGCGAATCGCATTCACTCCCGCCGCACGCATCTGCTCGAAATCTGCGTGCAAGCGGCTAGCCGGAGGAAACGGCTGCCCCCGTTCGTCTGGGGCAAATGGCCCGTACGTCACTCCCTGAATCCGCACCCGGCAATCACCACGTGAGAAGTACTTGCCATCCACCCGCAGACGCTCCCCGCCAATCAACGACACCTCCGGATCGCTCCCCCTCAGCAACCTATTTTCGGCCGGCACATAGAGCCCGGATTGCTCCCGCAACAAAACACTCATTTTTTCAATTGCCACTGGGAAAGAGCATCGGGAATTCTCTGCCACTCGCGAAGTCACATTCTTCACCCAGGAGGTGAAGACTCCGAACTTCGACATTTGGACGCAGCAGCCTGCTAGATTTGAGCGCAGCAGTCTGAAGGGAGAGTGATGCTAGACTCAGCGTGAGTGGCTGCAAGAGGTTTGGAGTCCGTTTCAGACTCCCTAGCGGGAAGATGCGATTCACCACGAGACGTGTCACAAAGAATCTCGAACTTAATAGGGCAGCTCCTGCGATGTGGACACAACTCTTCTATATGGTCAGCCGGATATTAGACAGGTCATCAGAGTTAAGTGCCACAAATGAAGCCACCGAAAGGCTTTAACTATTTTTGTTCCAGGAGATGGGAACCTCGTGGCTCTACTGGGAATCAAAAGCAGGTCGAACTCCGCGTGACAGATGCCCAGATTATTGCGATGATGGTTGAAAGGGGTTCGAGTGTGTCGGCGTCAGAAAAATAGTTATGCCGGCCGGCTTCAGTCCAACATCTCAGAACTGACTCTATTCTGGCGCGATGACAACGACATTCTGGCACGATGACAACGACGTCTTGTTTCCATCCGTGTGGCCTTCATATCCGTGTGGGACCGCATTCGAGATACTCCAAAAACCCAGGTTCCACACGGATAATAAGGCCACACGGATAAAAACAAGACGTCGTTTACTCTATCGAGACATCTCTCGCTCCGAAAGTCCGACAGGTTTTCCACCTACTTTTCTGACGCAGGCATGGTCGGCGTCTCCCCATTGCTCAAGCAGTCCGAGAAGCGTTTCGTTGTTCGACGAACCAATCGACGGTGAGTGGAAGCCCTTCATCCAGAGAAGTCGTTGGCTCCCAATTCAAGACACGTCGAGCTTTCGCGGCACAGATCAAGTTGGACCGGAGATCGCCGCTTCGTGGTTCACCGTAAACGCAGGGCGGCACGGTTTCCTGACGGCCGTGGTCGATCAGGTGACGTTGAACAGTGGCCCGAATCTGTTTGGCCAAGTCATTCACATCGGTGCCGATGCCCGTCCCGATATTGAGCGTGACGAAATCGCTGGGCAGCGCGGCTTCCAGCGCCAATACGTTGGCTAATGCTACATCCGTTCCATAAACATAGTCCCGAATATAACGTCCATCGCCATTGATCGTGGCCTCCTCGCCGTTGAGCATTCGCTGGCTAAATATCGCGACGACCCCCGCTTCACCGTGAGGATTCTGTCGCGGGCCATACACATTCGAATAACGCAAAGCGACACCCTCCACTTGTCGCTCGCGAACGTAGAAGGCGAGGTATTGTTCGCCGGCCCACTTGCTGAGGCCGTAGGGTGAAACGGGACGGGCGGGGAAATCTTCCGTAGCCGGCTCGGCAACGTCGCCGTACAGAACTCCCCCCGACGAAGCACACACGATCCGACGCGCCCCGATTCGCGCAGAGTTCTCGAGAACCCGGATCAAACCGAGTACGTTCACTTCCGCATCGAATGCCGGATCGCGCATGGAGCGGCTAACCGACATCTGAGCCGCCTGATGACAGACCCAATCAGGCCGCACGTCATCGAACACGGCCGCCAGTTTTGCCGCGTCGCAAATATCTACCGCGTACAGCGCAACGTTCGATGGCAGATTGTCCCGCCGGCCGGAGGCGAGGTTATCCACCACGAACGGCTGATGTCCGCGCGCCAACAGAGCATCGACAATATGACTGCCAATAAACCCTGCGCCACCTGTCACGAGGACTCGCATCAATGACTCCTTTTCACTGGGCGGAAGAATCGAGGAAGTGGTGCATCAACCTCAAAAATTGGGCTGAGCCCACCAGTCGCATTTGCTGCTACTTTGAGTGTCACCGATGGAAACATTAGTGGGCAAGCATTCCTGGCGGAAGGATTTCGGACTACCTACCATTCCCGCCCGCGCGGATCGGGCGATTTTATGCGTCAGATCCGCGACGGACAGTTTGTACTCAGTCAACAGCTCACGTAATCAGCCGAAAGGAGGCCATTGTGGCCATATCTGGAGCCAATCGTCGCGCGGAAGTGGATGCCGCGCTGAAGGACGTCGATTTCTCGAAGAACACGTATCAGGTCGAGTTCGACACGACCCTGGGCAAGATGCTGCTCGACATGTATCCGGACGTCGCTCCAGGACACTGCCGCAACATTATTGGGCTGACCAAAATTGGTTACTACAACGGCATTATCTTTCATCGCGTTATCAAGGATTTTGTGATCCAAGTCGGCTGCCCGCAGGGGACTGGCACCGGCGGGCCGGGGTACACGATCAAAGCGGAATTTAATAAAACTCCGCACGACGCAGGGATTCTGTCGATGGCGCGGACCAATGATCCGAACTCGGCCGGCTCGCAGTTCTTCGTGTGTCTGAGCCGTAGTGGAACCCAGAGTCTGGACAACCAATACACAGTCTTCGGCAAGACAGCAGATCAGGCGAGCCTCGACGTTGTGCTCAAGATCGGCAGCGTCCCGACCGGATCGGGCGACCGGCCGAAGCAAGACGTAAAGATCAACTCCAGCCAAGTGATCGTCACGCCAAAGGCATAGCGCGGCGAAGCCGCAAATCCGAAAACCAAAGAACCAAATCCGAAAGAAACACAACGCCCGAAATCCGAACGGCTACTTGCCGCGACTGA
>JAYVSP010000495.1:0-5942 GCA_043775215.1 Planctomyces sp.
CGCTCACTCACATGAACCCGAATTCGTAGTCTTGAAGACGCACTAGCGCGTTCCGGCTGATCAGTCACGGCCTCATTTTGTGCCGCGTGAAGAATAGTCCTTAAAGAAGCGACCCCATCGAGCTTTCCTCAATGGATGGAACCGGGCTTTTGCACGACGAGTCGCAACGAACCCCTCGCGAATTGACGATTGTCGTCTCGGCCCGATAGAAGGGTCTCATTCAATGCCGCGTTTTGGATGGTTCGCAACGATTTGCCGGCGGTCGATTCGAGACTGAGGTTGGTTATGGCTGAAGTGACTTTTCAAATATTGGAAGGAATGGAACGAGGTCACGTCTTCACGGACCTCGTAACCCCGTTCACGATCGGCCGCGAGGAAGACAACGCGATTCAACTCAATGACGAACGCGTCAGTCGCTTTCATCTGAAGATTCAAGAAGACGCTGGGCAGGTCATTCTCACCGACCTCGAAAGTACCAATGGCACCCGCGTGAACGGCACGCCGGCACAGTTGCGGTCACTTCAGCTCGGCGATTTGGTCTCGATCGGCCGTTGCCTGCTAGTCTACGGCAGCCCAGACGAGATTGCTGAACGGTTCAAGAATGGCGAGTCCTCGGCCCTTCGACGTCTGCAAGAAATCGCAGCCGGATCAGAGTCGAGCTCGGATGATGCGGACTACCCCAAGTCGGGTGCAACGTTCGATCCCGGCTCCGCCTTTCCGTCCGCTTGGAGTGACCTGCTGGACGCCGCCGCCCAAGGTCTGGCCACGACACCACCGCCGCTGCCCGACACGTTTCAGCTCGCTCAACGAGCCCAATTGACCGACTTGATGGCGTATATCCACCGACAACTGTTGCTGGTTCTGAGTTGCGGTCGTGAGTTAAGCCCGCTCGATCGAAGTGGCACACGCGCCCTGGACGGCTCCGTCTGGCAACAACTCGTCGAACTCGAAATGCGGCTCGCCCAGATGATCCGCGAGATCAGCAACCCGGACGGACGGTGAGGTTATCGAATCGACAATTCGTGGCTTCCGTCGTTGACTCGCCAGGAACGGACCTCATGAACGACCTTCCGCCCACTTCCGATGATCTCAGCTTGCCCACGTTGGAGCTTGATCCGTCTCCGACGACGTCCGCTCCCGTGCCGAAACGCCACCTTGGCGAACCGGTCTTGGAACTGCGGCACTTGCATCGCTTCTTCGGCAAACTGAAGGCGGTCAACGATGTGTCGTTCAAAGCCTACGCCGGTCAGGTACTGGGGTTCATCGGTCCGAACGGTGCGGGGAAGACGACGTCGATGCGGATCATCGCGACGCTCGACACACCGACGGCTGGCGATGCGTTCGTCTGCGGGCACTCGGTCATCGACGATCCCGACAAAGTGCGAAAAGTTCTGGGCTTCATGCCGGACCAGTTCGGCAAATATCAAAACATGAACGTCATCGAGTATCTCGACTTCTTCGCACGGGCGTATGGGCTGCGCGGGCAGAAGCGCCGCGACTCGGTTGAGCATGTGTTGGTCTTCACCGACCTCCGCAAGCTGGCCGAGAAGGCGATCTTCACGCTGTCAAAAGGCCAGTCGCAGCGACTGGCGCTGGGACGCTGCTTGATCCACGATCCGCAGGTGCTGATCCTCGACGAGCCCGCCGCCGGACTCGATCCGCGTGCCCGCATCGAACTGCGTGAGCTCATCCGCCTGATGGCCACGCAGATGAAAAAGACGATCTTGATCAGCTCGCACATTTTGACCGAACTGGGCGAGATTTGTGATTCGGCCGCGATCATCGAAGCGGGGCAGATTCTGGCTTGCGGCACGATCGACCAATTGGCTCAGCAGCAACGACAGGTTTTGGGACAGCTCGGCACGAAGACGATTTCCGTTCAACTCCTCACCGCCGATGATCCCAAGCACGGCTCAGCCGCGCTGGAACGCTGGCTGGCGGAGCAACCGTTCGTCTCGCAAGTGCAAGTCGCCGGCGCGGACGTTGCCTTCGAGTTTGACGGCGACGCAGCCGCTCAGCACACACTGCTCAAGGGGATGATCTCGCACCACTTCCCGGTCGTTGAATTTCAAGGCAAGACGGAAACACTGGAAGATGCCTTTATGACGATCACTCAAGGAGTGATGCAGTAGTTGAAATCCGAAACTCGAAATCCGATACCCGAATGGCTGAGTTTCAGGTTTTGAGTTTCGAGTTTTTCGACATGCCGCACTTTGCGATCCTGATTCACGATCATCCGTTCTTGCACTGGGACTTGCTGGCAGAGCAATCCGGTACGCTTCGTTCATGGCGTTTGCTGGAAAGCCCCGACCGGTGGCTGTTGGCGGCTCACCCACCGACGCTTCCGGCTGAGCTGATTCCCGATCATCGGCTCGCGTACCTCGACTACGAAGGCCCGGTCAGCCGCGAGCGCGGCACGGTCGTTCGCTGGGACGGCGGTGAGATGGAATGGCTCGAACAGACAGAAGGCTGCGCTCGTCTCAGACTCGGTGGCCAACATCTGTGTGGCGAGTTGATCATTGAGACTGTGACGATGGCCATGACCCCTGCGACGTTGTGTCGGTGGCTCGCGGATGATCCACTCCGCCGTTTTGAGGAGGTCACATGACAGCCGTTAACCCAGATTCGAGGGACCGTGACGCGGCTTCATCTTCGGAGACGCCGAGAGTCTACACTGTCGCCTGTTTGGGCGGCGTGAGTCTCGAACGCGGTGTGCCGGCGGAAGAGATTCATGACTACATCCGGGATGCCGACAACCTGGTCTGGGTGGATGTGCAAGATCCAGGGCCTGCGGAGTTATCGCTATTGCTTGAGGAATTCGGATTTCATCCGCTCGCGTTGGAGGACGTCGCCAAGGGCCAACAACGGCCCAAGGTCGTGGAGTACAAGGGCTATTTGTTTGTGGTCACTTACGGCGTCGTGACCGGCCAAGCCATTCAGGAACTGCGGATCGTCGAAGTGAACCTATTCGTCGGCCGGAACTATGTCGTGTCGGTTCACCGGGGCCGGGTGCCGGCGCTGGAGGAAGCACTGGCGCGGTGGACACGTGGCGGACCCATGCTGCGTGAAGGAGTGGGTTTCCTCGTCTACACGCTGATGGACGCTCTCATTGACGCCTTCTTTCCGGTCATTGATGCGATCGAACATGACGCCGAAGAAACAGAACTAGAAATGTTCACTCGCCAGCGCACGGAAGCCGTTCAAGATCTGCTGACGCTGAAACGAACACTCATCACGCTGCGACGCGTGTTGTATCCTCTGCGGGAGACCTTTCAGGTGTTCCTGCGTCCGGACCACGCTTACTTTTCAGCCGGGACGTTGGTCTACTTTCAAGACGTCTACAGCCACATTCTGCGAATCCTCGACGTGGTCGACATGGATCGTGAAATGGTGACCGGTGCCCTCGAAGCCTACATGACGGTAATCTCGAATCGGCTCAACCAGACGATGCGCGGGTTGGCGGTGCTCACGATGGCGGTGGGAATTCTGAGCGCGGTGTTCGGGGCTTGGGGGATGAATTTCGCGGTCGTCCCACTGGCTGAGTCACCCTGGGGTTTCGTTGCGGTTGTGGGTGGCACCTGCGGATTGATTACGATGATCTTGCTTCTGATCCGTTGGCGAGGATGGGTGTGAAATTGGCATCCGTCAGCGCCATGACCGGCGATAGACAAATTTGGAGAATGCTCATGAAGGTCTTGATTGCGGATGATGATCCCGTCTCTCGGCGCCTGCTGCAGAATTATTTGCAGAAATGGGGGTACGAAGTCACCGTGGCTGTGAACGGCGCGGAAGCCTGGCGGTTTTTCGAGCAGGACGAGTTTCCGGTTGTCATTAGCGACTGGATGATGCCCGAACTGGACGGACCGGAACTGATTCGCCGCATTCGCGCGTGCTCGAAGCCAAACTACGTCTATACCATCCTGTTGACCGCGAGGGCACAGAAGGAAGACTTGGTCGAGGGCATGGAGGCGGGGGCTGATGATTTCGTCAGCAAGCCGTTTGACCGCGATGAACTTCACGTTCGCCTCCGGGCGGGTGAGCGGATCATCAAACTCGAACAAGCACTCAAGGAGCAGAACCGAGCGTTGCTCGAAGCGCAAGCCGCGCTGAAGCAGAACGCGGCCCCTCCTTCGACGTGACAATCCTCAAACGCAGGGGTCAGGCACTTCGGAATTGACCGAATGCCGCTCAATCAACTCGGAATTCTTCGATCGGCCAATTTTGAAATTCCGAAGTGCCTGACCCCGACTTGGAGGCATCAATGGCGACGGTCGCACAAACCGAAATTCTCGACACACGCCAAAAGGCGTTGCGCATCAATCTCGACATGCGTCGCTACGGCACGTTCGCTGAGATCGGAGCCGGACAGGAAGTCGTGCGTTGGTTTTTCCGAGTCGGCGGAGCGGCGGGAACAATTGCGAAGAGCATCTCCGCTTATGACATGACTGTCAGCGATGCGTATTACGGCACTTGCGAACGATACGTCTGCCGACAACGGCTGCAAAGTATGCTCGACTATGAGTACGAACTCGACCTCAGCCAACTCAACGAAACCCGCGGCGACACGACGGCGTTCTTTGCATTCGCCGATACGGTGTCGGCACGGAATTACAAAGGGACCAACGAATGCCACGGCTGGATGGGCGTAAAATTTCAAGCACATCCGCGCGACCAAGACAGCCAGATCATCATTCACGTCCGCATGCTCGATTCCGACAATGCCTTGCAGCAGGAAGCACTCGGCATTGTCGGCGTAAATCTGTTGTACGGTGCGTTCTTCCTGCACCACGAACCGGAGCAACTGCTCGAATCGCTACTGGATGAGCTTAACATTCAACGCCTGGAAATCGACATGATCGAGTTTTCGGGCATTGCTTTCCGGCACGTCGACAACCGCATGATGAGTCTCAAGCTGGTGCAACTTAGCCTCAGCAACGCGGCGATGTTCGCCGCCAATGGCACGATGCTCCAGCCATCGGAAGTCCTCTACAAAAAGCCGATCCTCGTCGAACGCGGCAGCTTCCGCCCGGTCACTCATGTGAACATCGACATGCTCCACTGTGCCCACGAAAAGTTCTCTCAGGAGCAGGGAGTTTCCGGCGAAGAGGTGGTCCAACTCTTCGAGATCACCATGAACAACCTGTTGGCCGAAGGAGAACTCGATTATCGCGACTTCTTGGCACGCGTGGATCTGTTAGCGGCCGTGGGAAAGACCGTGCTGATCTCCAACTACTTCGAGTACTACCAGTTGGCCGCGTACCTGTCGCGCTACACGAAGAAGAAAATCGGGATCACGATGGGGGCAGCCAGTCTCCGCGAGCTATTCGACGAGAAATACTACATCCAACTAGAAGGCGGCATTCTGGAATCGTTCGGACGACTGTTTAAGAATGATTTGAAACTCTACATCTACCCGCTGTTGGACACGGCCAGCGGCGATTTGACCGCCGTCCAGAACTTCGAGGTCGCTCCGAAACTGCGCAAGCTCTTCGAGTATCTCGTGGAGCGGGGCTGCATCGAGCAGTTGAACAACTTCAACGACAAATACCTGTCGATCTTCTCACGAGACGTTCTTCAGAAGATCAAAGACCGCGATCCCCTGTGGGAAGAGATGATGCCGCCCGAAGTCGCGGACGTCATCAAGAGTCGCGGTATTTTCGGCTATCGACGCAATTCGAAAATCGGAAGCTAAAATTTGGTTCCGCAGCGAACTTGCTTGGCGAGCGGGGGACGTCAGTCCCCCGAATTGCTGGCGAATCGGGTCGATCGAGCACCACTCCAACATGCCTCATTCCATTGCCCCCATTCCATTGCCAGTTCGTAGAGTCTTTTGGTGGCAAGGGAATTTTGAAGTTGCGCTGTTGTCCTGGCCCAAAGGGCAAAAACTCGAAAGCCCAGGGCAGAGCGGAGCGGCGTCAGCCGCGTAGCGCCGCCCTGGGTTT
>JAYVSP010000496.1:0-3754 GCA_043775215.1 Planctomyces sp.
AATCCATCCGCCGCGAGACCGAAGTCCCTGACGACCGTAGACTGGCCCGACCGCGACGCTCGCCATAACCTCATGCTACACAATCGGCAGTGCCATTCGTCCTGACCCCTTTTTCAAGCCCCGCCAGCGTGTCGAGGTAATCGGCCGGAGCCATCCGCCCGTTTTGAAAGTAGTAGTCGGTCCCCCACGGAAAGTGAGTCCACTCGCAGCGAGCATCCGACTTCGGAGCCGCCAAATCGGCGACTCGAATGGCTTCGCGAATGACTTCGGGACCAATGCCGTCACCGGCGATGACGGCGATGCGAAATGTTTTGGTCATGGTTTGGTCGATGAGGTCCAGTGTTTGAGATCCCAGTAAATGGATCAGCGGTCCCGTGTCGGCGATGATGAGCTTCATCGTTTCGCCGCTCGACAGGCCCAGACGATGTCTTCCAATTGTTGCCGTTCTTGCAGTGCCAAACGGTGCGGTCAGGCTGGTTGGCGCGACGGACGCACACTTGATACGTCGTGCGAAAATCGCGCGGGATGCGTGCTCGCGGAACCGCCAGCACGAAGTCTCCGGCGCGGATGAGGTCGATCTCTATCAAGTTGATCTTGGCTTTCCAGGTACTCACGTTGCTTTCTCAAAGTAAGCCACTTGGCCGTCGACAACCCACCTTGTTGCCGGGGTCGAGAACCTCGATCGCCGTCACGACTCGGCCACCGTTGCTCAGGTCCACGATTTCCAAATGCCGCCGAGTCCGCGGCTCTGACCACTTGCCGGGTTTTGCAATCCCAAAACGATGAACACACCCTGATTTCGCTATTCAGTGCTGACATTGTTTGGCCTCCTGTGTTGGTAGTCAAATGGACCCCAGCAAGCCCGATTGGAACAACCGCTGATCCACGAGCCTTCGTTGGCGTTCTCGCTGTGGCGTCAACAGCCGCGTGTGGGGGATCGTGCAGAGATACTCGCAAATCGGCCACAAATCGTGTTCCGCCACCATCCATTCGATCGGATCGAAGCGGGCGAGGTTCACCGGACGGGAATAGGTCCGCAAAGTTTTCTCGCCGGTCAGATTGAAGTAGTGCTCGTAATACGACATCACTAGTTCTCGGAGCGTGCGATACACCGGTTCGCGAAATCGTAGACCGGCGTAATTGGACTTGGCGACCGCTCCCCAGTGGCCGTCTGCCTGAAAGACCGTCAGGAGATGGTCATCGTCACGCACCGTTTCCAAATCGATGATCAGCGGAGCGTGCCCGTTGATGCGCAGAGCCGCCGCCGCCAAAAAGGCTCCCTCGGCACAATGAGCGACTCGATCCCGTAACACTCGGCGCGGCGATCGGCAGGTCACTTCTTTGTTGTAGGCCACTTGATTGTCGAGAAACGACTGAATCTTTTCCGGCCGATTCAATGACTTCAGCAAGTGCTTCTCTGGCGGAGTGAGCAGTGACTCCCAGGTCGAGTCCATTGGATGACCGCTAGATGTGTTGGCCAAACTGAGCGTCTCCCCTCAAGAGTATTACTTGCGATCGCGGACGAAACGAATGCGGCAGCCGCGAGCGATCGTTTCGGTGACGGTGGGCTTTTCCGCATCCCCTGTGAGAGCGGCGGTGATCGCGGATGAGACGTATTTCTGTTGGACCATCGCGGGATTGCTGCTGTCGTCCATTGCTCCCATGTAGACGATCTTGCGATCCTTATTGAGTACGAAGAATTCGGGCGTGAAGAGTGCGCCGTAGTCTTTCGCGATTTTTTGCGATTCGTCGGAAAGGTACAGGAACGCGAATTCTTTTTCCTTGGCTCGTGCTGTGAGCTGTGGCAGCCGGTCTGCCTCAACTCGATTCACGCAGACCGCAACCACTGCCACCTTGCCGTCTGGCCCGGAGTGCTGTTTCGCCAGCGCGTTGATCCGCTGCTCATAGTCCACTGCGGTCGGGCAACTCACGCAGGTAAAAGCGAGAACCACGACCTGTTTGTCTTTCAATTCGGCCAGTGAATGACTCTTGCCGTCCGTCCCCGGCAAGTTCTCCCATGCGGGAGCTTTGTCGCCGATGCTCAACACTTCGTTGAACTCACCAGCATCCGTCGGCAGGCAAAACGCGGCAAACACAACATAGAACGGCAGGCAAACACCGAGACCGAACCGCATGACATGAATCCTCGCAACAAACTTTTTAGAGTGCGGTGATGCATCACCGCGTTCTTATGCTGAGTCCTGCTGCGAATTCGAGTGAAACGAACGAAAAAAAGAAAGCGGCTTCCGCTGCAAAAGGCAGAGCCTGCTAATTGTTCGTGTTGGGCAAACTGTAGTCCGACACCTTGTGGTCGGACTACCGCCTTGTCGGGAAGGTTTTTGGCTGGCAGATATTGCCGGTGACGTCAGCGAAATCGGCTTGCACGAATTTCGTGGTGGCTTGATGGAGCGGACGTCCGATCTATGAACCTGTCCGAGAACTACTCCGTCGTTTGAATCTTCGAGTCGAACAAATTCTGGTTTGGCTCGACTCGGAAACTCAAGCGACGAAACACATCACGTCTCCGGATTGCATTCGCAACAACATTAGGTGTGATCATGGGCCTTTCGGCCTCGCGCTCTGTAAACGACCGGCTCCGTCGGCGATTGGCGATGGAGTCTGATATCAACGGGCTCGCCACTGATGTCGCGAGCAACATCAGGAATGAGTCGGCTGAAGAGAACTTGGATTCCGCACCGCTGCTGCTGTCGTTGCCGGAATTCATTCCGTTGCGCTTGTGGAAGTATTGGGCGCTCGGCGGAGCGGCACTTGCGGCGGTGGCGGGTTTGTTGTTGGCCTGGCTGTTTTCGGAAGAGGCTGCCGCGGCAGGCTCGCCGTTGGGAGACATGATCGCTCCGTTAGCGGACCGATTTTTGTGCGGGTCGGGTGCGGCAGCGTGGTGGGTCGCGGGGCAATGCAGTTGTCTGGTGTGGTGGATTCGTTCGCGCAGCCGCGTCGATTACTCCGGTCGCTTTCATACGTGGGGTTGGGCGGCGGCGGGGTTCTTTGTGGCATCCGGTTTGTGCCTGACCGACGCCCATCATCTGCTAGCACGATTGGCAGCGTGGGGGATCGGCGGCAATGCGTCGCTAGCAACCGCTGGCGTCACCGCGGTCTGGCTGCTGCCGAGTCTTGTAGTCGGGCTGGCTCTGTGGGGGACACTCGGCAGAGAACTCAGCGACTGTGTCGCCTGCCGAGTATTGCACGGTGCTGCGGGACTGGCCGCGCTGATGCTGGTCGGAATCGAATTGTGGACGACACGTGCGGCGAGTTCGTTGCAACTGGAGTTCGCCAGCCGCGTGCTACTGAGCGTGCTGCAATGGTCTCAACTGATGACGGCGCTGCTGCGTGTTCGACACGTCGTTCATGTCACGGCCGATCCTCCGACGGAACAGCCGTCACTGTGGTCCATCGGCTGGAAGCACGGTCCACAGCGAGTCATGAATTGGTTGGGCAAACGATTGCGTCGCCCGTCGCCTGCGCAGCCGATCGACGTGAAGGTTGAAAATACCTTGGGCGAATCGGCACTCAGCTCCACCAGCGACAAGCGAGCGGTGCGGATCGAGACGGCGAACGGCTCAACGCAAGAAGTCCGCATCGACGCGGCCGAACCAACGGCCAAAGGACCGTCGCGCCGAGCACGGCAGGCAGCGAGAAGATCATGACCTGCGGATTAGGACCGGCGCATCAATAACTGTCAGGTGTCGCTGAACTCGCCAGAGTTCAGATCCGAAGTCTGGCGACTTCGGCTACG
>JAYVSP010000497.1:0-4049 GCA_043775215.1 Planctomyces sp.
CTTGGCCTGCTCCGGTTCGATGGTGTCGATGTTCGCGTAGACGACCACGCCGTCATACGACTTGAGCGTGACGGCATTCAGATCGGCCATCACGTCCGAATACGTCAGGTCGATCCCGCGCTTCTTCAACACCGGCTGAAGCTGCTTGAACCTCATCGCCGGTTGGTGATGCCCGGTGTCTCCCAAAAAGAGCAGCTTCAATTTCTCCGGCGCATCGGTCGCCGAGGCCGCATTCAATTGACCGAGCCACATCGTGGCAGCCAACACACCACAAATCAGAGAGCGCATTCGAGTAACTCCTTCAGTAGCCCAATCAAGTGATTCGCAATTCGAGCAGTTCAGTTCGCCGAAACATCGTCGGCATTTACTGTAATTCAGTCTTCTTCCGCAAAAAAGTCGGAATCGACTCGTTTGATTTCGTAGGTTTGCATGACCGTGACTCCGACATTGTGCGCGATCATCAACTCCGCCATGCGCTGACCATCGACCAACACGATCTTTCGTTCGATGCGAGTGATGTAATCCTCGGCCTCTTTGGAGAAGGTGGCGGTCGTGATCAACACGCCCTTGCGGGCACGAAAGCCTTCCATGCTGCCAGCGAACGCTTGCACGACGGGGCGACCCACCGTGCCTTCCCAACGCTTCGCTTGAATGCAGATCACATCCAGCCCGAGCTTGTCTTCTTTGATCGTCCCGTCAATCCCGCCGTCGCCGCTGCGGCCGACGACCTGCCCGGCATCTTCCAACGAGCCTCCATATCCCATCGCCACTAGCAGCTTCACAACGAGGCGCTCAAAGAATTGCGGTGAGCACTGCTTCACTTGGTTGAGCAATTCCTCGCTGAGTTCCTTGCGTAACGACTGATAACCGTCTTCGATGAGTTCTTCAGGCGTCGAAGTCTCGGATACGATGTCATCGCTGGCTGCGGGGCTCGCTACTGCGGCAGTTCGTGACGTGAAATCATCAAAACCGGCGAATCGTCTAAGAAGTCTGACTGTAACTTTCGCAGGCTTCTCCTTGAGCAGTTCTTGTCCTGCAATCGTGATTTGGAATGTGCCTCGTTTGGGACTTTGCAGCAGTCCGGCCTTTTTAAGATACACCTTCGCCCAAGCGACACGGTTTTTAAATATCGTTTGCTGACCGCTCGGAAGCTTGAGTTGTCGATCTTCAAAAGAAACGCCCAATCGAACCGCGATAGCGTCGGCAATCTCTGCATTCGGATGCTCCGCGCCGTCAGCGATCGCTTCGAGCAACGGCAACATCATGGATTGAAAGTCGGGTACAGCCATATCGGCACTCGGTGGTTTCTAGTTTGGCTCGGCGAGCATTGGACCTTATCCCGAAGGGATTACGTCACATAGCCCAGGGTTGCCCGCGCATGCGGGCTACCCTGGGTTGAGAAGAGGGTGTGCAGCCTACCCTGAAAGGGTTGCGTCATTCGAGAAACGCCGATGACGGAACCCTTTCAGGGTACATCTGCCGCAGGGATTCTGTACCTGTACCCTGTACCTGTACCCTATGTGACGCAACTCCTTCGGAGTAATGACAAACACAAATCGCTTCAACTTGGAGCTCCTCATTCGGCCTTCGCCATGATACCCGTGTGCGGGTACTTCGAGACCGTCTCCCACGCGAGCTTTTGCAGGATTGCATGCTGTTCGTCGGTGACTCCCGCCGCCTGGGCCTTCAGTCCTTCGGGGCTGATGCGGTAGATGGCTGCGAAATTGCAGTACGAGGCCAACGCCTGAACGTGTCCGCCGACGTGTCCGATCGGATCGACGAAGAGTTCCGACTGTTTTGTGATGCCGGGGAACTTGCCATCGACAACCAGCGATCTCAGTTTCACCACCGCATCGCCGACGGGGACGATGAAGACGGCTCGCTTGCCGTGCGTCTTGTTCAGTTCGTCCGCCTGAGCCTCCAGTTTTTTTCGCCATTCATCGACGGCGGCTTGCAGGTCTTCAATCTTGGCGTCGTCGCGCTGGACATTGTTGGTGATCCGCCCCGAACCTGCAGGGACATCGAACGGATACCACGAAGCCTAGACGAGCAGTCTCAGATTCGGATTGTGCTTCAAACCCAACTCGGTGAAGTTCGTGATCCCCTCGTCGGGGATCGCGACGTGCGCCGCCATCGTGAAGACATCGACCTCGCCACCGGCGAGCGCGGGCTTGGCCTTGTTCTTCGCGTCCTCCAAGTCCCAATGCTGGATGACTCGCGAGCCGCCGATCCCCTGCTGTCCGGCGAGCTTGTGACCCTGAATGCCCGCCGCCTTCACAAGCTGTTCGATTCGCTGCGGCACAAACATGTGAAAGCTGTGCCCGGTGTAGAAGACTCGCAGACCGGCGGGTGTCTTGGTCGGCGCGGGTGGCTGAGTCGCGGCCTCTTGCGCACCAACGATGGCGTGGGAAGTCGCCACCGCACACGACGCCAGCAGCACGGCACGGCGCAGGAAGGTTGAAAGGTGACGAAGCGTTTGCATGTCAGTCTCCAAAGGGTGAAGTGCGAAACCCACGGACAACGCCGTGAGGGATTCTCGATCAGAACGGGGTCTTCATCGTAATGTCGTGTTCATCAAAAAGTAGCCTTCATCGCTCCGCGTGAAGTAAGCCGAGCGCTGTTGACCACCACACACACCCTTCCGGCAGCTTCGTCAGCATCAATCTCGCTTCGGGCCATTCCAATCGTGTTCGGTTCTGATCGCGCAAGGCGTCGAGTGACGAACCTGCTGTGGACTGATGTTCGGCAGTGCCTGCTGCGTCCGGCTTTCTTCACGCGGAGCGATGAAGGCTACGTTGGACAAAACGAAATCTCGGCCCGGTCATTGTGGCTTTGCAAGGTTTGAACCCAGCCAAGTCACTGCGTTGGTGATGACCTTCAGTGGGAGTTCCTGTTTGTAGACCGGATAGGTTTCGTGGCCGGGGCGGAAGTAGAAGACGTGGCTTTGGCCGAGTTTCCAGATGCTGCCGCTGCGGAAGGTTTCGCCTGCGGCCCAACTTTCTTCAAAGAGGACTTCGTCAGGATCGGGGACGTGGAACGGGTCGGCATACATCTCGGTCTGAGGGATTTCCCAAGTCGCGGGCAAACCCTTCGCGATCGGGTGATCCGGCTTCAGAACTTTGACGGTGCTGGGTTTGCCATCGGCTCGGTACGAAGGGAAGACGCAGTTCGGCAGATCGACGCGCACCGTAAGCTGCCCGCCGCGCTTCATGGCGTAGTAGGCGGGCGTCCGAATCGAATCGGCGGTCGGGACGAAGCGACCGTCGGGGGCGATGAACTCAAACTTCACGGGCGGGCCGTTCGGCGGGTCGGGATAACGACGACGAGCATCATCGCGAGTCCGCTCATTCATCGCTTCCACAAACGGCGCAGACCAGTGAGCCGAATGAAGCCCGATCAACGCCAACTGCCCGCTCTTCACGCGAGCCACAAGATCCCTGGCCATCTCCGGCGTGATCTCGTTGTGCCGCACATGACCCCACCAGACGAGGACATCGGTGCTGTCGAGCAAACTCGCCGGCAACCCCTTCTCCGGCTGATTGATGTTCGCCGGGATGACCCTCAACCCCGGTTGCCGCGCCAGGTGATCGGCAATTGCGTTCCCCAGAAAGTTGTCATACGCCTGTTTCTGAGCGGGCTGCTGCTCGTCCCACACGACGACACGAATGAGCGACTCGGCGGCGAGACCTGGTGAATGGAATGCAACCGCGATCAGCACGGCGAGCGCAGCGGGACAATGACGAAAGCTCATCTCAATCTACCTTTCATGGGCCAGTATTCGGTCCTCGGAGATCAATCGCGGTGGAGGGCGGGGGGACAGGCATCCTGTCAGTCTGTATTGCACAACTAGTACTTCGCCCACGTTTAATTTTGGGGTAGCTATGTTCGCCCGAAGGTGGGAATCCCGCACTCTGGCGAGTGCAGCTACCCGATTATTTAGCGTGGCGGACGCACTAGACCTCTCAGCTCAAGTCGTGCAAGAGCGGGTCATCCGGTGGTAGCTCGGTCGGCTTGAGGTAGAACTCGGCCAAGTCGAGTTTGCCCTTGGC
>JAYVSP010000498.1:0-3989 GCA_043775215.1 Planctomyces sp.
CCAAATTGTTTCTGCACGAGTTCTTAGTTAGTAAGCGCTTCATCACAACTCGGTCATGCGTGGGGTGAGTTGCGTGACAGCCCGGAAGACAACGCCAACTCATCGTGAAACTGAAATTCCTCCTGTTAACCGTACTTCCCGGTCGCGTAATGCCGAGCGTCACGCATTTGCGTTCGGAATGGGAACGTGGTGCGGAATGGCTCGTAAGATCGAGATCTAGCACCTGTAACTATCGCGACACAACTGGCGGTGGGCTCAATGCGGATTCTCAACCGGCAGTACTTGCGTCGAAGTTCCAGAGTCCTCTGTGACGATGGCAACTACGCGTGAGACCGTTTGAGTCTTTCGCAGAGACGGGCTCATTGAAGTCCAGCTCAGGGATCAGTGAAGACACGGGCGGGGTTGGTTCTTTCGGCCTGCGGAAGTCTCCATCGAGTCCGAGTTGCAGAGCCAATGAAGAACAGTCCTTACTTGCCGCGATCCGGTTCGGCGGTTTGTCGCGTGGCCCTCCGGTGAACATTTTTTTACATTAAAGCCGACGTCATGAAACAGACTCCGCAGACGCACGTCGCCTATCGCCAGTTCAACGGCCAATTCATTCTTTGGGCGGTCGTCGTTGCTCTGGCATCCATTTCCGGGTCGCGAGCCGTGATTGCTCAAGACGATTCTCCACCAGTCTGGGAAGCTCCGCTTCCGGAACGGTGGTCGACGGGCGAACAAAACCAAACGCCAGACGAAGTTCCTGTTGGATTTGAGACATTGTGGGCACGTGCCGAGTATTTGGCTTGGTGGACTCGGGGGCAGAGGCTGCCACCGCTGGTGACGACCAGTCCGTCTGGAACGCCGCGGGAAGACGCCGGTGTCTTGGGTCAGCCCGGCACCGAGATCCTGTTCGGCGGCGATCGTGCGGCGAGCGACTTCCGCTCGGGCGGTCGACTGACGCTTGGCAAGTGGTCCGACGCGTCGCAGACGATGGGAATCGAGGCGAGTTTCTTTCTCCTGGAAAACAATCCCATCAGCTTCATCGCGAGCGAAGGTGACCACTCCATCCTCGCCCGTCCGTTTTTTGATTCCGACCCGGCGGTCAACGCGCAAGCATCGGAGTTGGTCGCCTTTCCCGGAGCCTTTGACGGGACGGTCGCGGTCTCCGGATCAAGCTCATTGCTGGGTGCCGACGCTTCCCTGCGACACCGGTTGTGGGGCAGCGGTGGCTCGACCTGGATCGACGTCACCGGCGGCTACCGTTATTTGCGTTTGCGGGAGAATCTCGGCATTCGTGAAGACATCACAGCCATCGACGCTACCGACCCGTTTATCGTGCCGGGCACACGTTTTGAGGTCGACGATCGGTTCCGTACGGCCAACGATTTCCATGGAGCGCAGATCGGACTTATCGCGGGGACGGTTCGGGGCTCCTGGATCATGGAAGGTATCGCCAAGCTCGGGATTGGCGCAAACCTGCGGAGTGTGGACATCGCCGGAGCCACTCGTGTGACGGTTCCCGATGATCCGCCGGAGCGAACTTCGGGAGGTCTTCTGGCACAGTCAAGCAACATCGGTCATTACCGCGATCATGAGTTTGCATTGGTACCCGAATTCGGTTTTCGGCTCGGCTATCAATGGACCGAGCACGTGCGGTTCTTGTGCGGCTATTCGCTCATCTATTGGAACCACGTCGCACGGCCCGGCGAGCAAATTGACCTCTCCGTCAACAGCTCGCAAATCGGCGGCGACCCGGCAGACGGCCCGGCACGGCCGGCGTTCAAATTCCACGATTCAAGCTATTGGGCGCAGGGGCTCGATCTCGGAGTGCAATTCCGATTCTGATCCGTTCACAGCGTTCGCGGACTTCCGATGCGGAATTCCAATCCCCGCTTCGCGAACAGAGCGTTGACCGCCGCCAGATCCTTCGCCTTATTCAGAACGAACCGCTTGGAGACGAATTTCGCCGTCAAGCCGCGTTCGCCGAAGTTGTAGTCGACTCCTTGGCTGCCGGTACCGACGACAATTGACGAAAACTGGTCGGCGCCAACAACGCCTCCGAGCGAGCCGATCGTGTCGCGTCCATCCTTGAATGGCGACGGCGCAGTTTCCATCACGCGATACGTGCCAGGCCGTAGATTGGCAAAGTTGTAAGAACCGTCGGCTCCCGTCTTGAGAGTGATGTCTACGGTCTGTCCCAGATCGTTAACGCCGGACAGTCGCACGCTGACGTTCTGAAGTCCGCGTTCGCCCAGATTGCGCTCGCCGTTATTGTTGACGTCGCAGTAAATGAAGCCCGCCACAGATGCGGGAGTCAACTCGCCGAAGTTGTAACCCTGAGCCACGTCGCCGAAGTTCAACACAATGTTCGAGAAGCGGTCGTTACTCGGACCGATCGTTCCCAGCAGCACGCTATTCAGTGTGCCGAGTTGTTCTTGACCATCGAGCAAGCCGCTGGGTTGCGACTCGGTCAGGCTGTAAGTGCCGGCTCGCAAGTTGCCGAACTGGTAAAAACCGTTGGCGTCCGTCAGGCAAGTTTCCAAAACACTTTGCCCCAAATCGTCGATGCCGGTGAGCGTGATCAGCACGCCCGAAATACCAGACTCGCCAGGGTCGCGGACGCCATCGTTGTCCGAGTCAACAAATACAAAGCCCGTCGGATCGCTCGGCGGCAGTTCGCCAAAGCTGTAACCCGATCCGGATTGGGCAACTCCCAGAGCAATATCAGTGAGCATGTCATTGCTCAATGTCCCACCCAGTCCGCCCAGTGCATCGATTCCGTCAAGGTACGCGCTTGGTTGTGTCTCTTGAATTGCGTAAGTGCCGGGCCGCAGGTTGCCGAACGTGTACGACCCATCAAATCCAGTGGTCAGAGTCGCGCTCACCGGATTACCGAGCGAATCGAAGCCGCTCAGCGTGACCTCCACATCCATGACACCGGTTTCGTTCAGGTCTTGAACGCCGCTGTTGTTTTTGTCGCTGTAAACAACTCCGGAGAGACTGCTCGACGGTGCTGTGAGCGAGAGACTGACAGAGGCCGAGACGCAGGCACCGGACGTATCACACACCGCATAGGTAAAGCTATCCGTTGCACTGTAAGAGGCGCCCGGAATGTAGGTGATCGCACCAGTGATAGGATTGATGGAGACCGTACCGCTCGCCGGGCCGGAGATGATCATCACGGTTGTTGGATCAAGGTTGCCGTCCACATCGCTGTCATTGCTCAGTACGTCGATGGTGACCGGAACGCCATCCGGAGTTGTCGCCACATCCGCGTTCACGACCGGCGGATCGTTGACGGGAGTGACCGTGCCGCTGACGGTCGCGGTGGCGGTTCCGCCATTGCCGTCGGAGATGGTATAGGTGAATGATGGACTGCCGTTGTAGTTGGCGCTGGGCGTGAACGTCAGCGTGCCGCCGGCATTGAGCATGACGGTTCCGCCGGTGACGGCAACCGAACCGCCCACCGTAATCGCCGTGCCGTTGATCTCGGTGATGGTGAGAGCGTTTCCATTAGCATCGCTGTCGTTGGCCAGCACGCTGAAGGTCGTCGCGGAATCTTCGTTGGTCGTGAACGTGTCGTTGACGGCCACGGGCGTGTCATTGACGGGAGTGACCGTGCCACTGACGGTCGCAGCGGCGGTTCCGCCACTGCCGTCGGAAATGGTGTAGGTGAATGATGGACTGCCGTTGTAGTTGGCAGTGGGCGTGAACGTCAGCGTGCCACCGGCATTGAGCATGACGGTTCCGCCGGTGACGGCAACCGAACCGCCCACCGTGATTGCCGTGCCGTTGACCTGAGTGATGGTGAGGGTGTCGCCATCGACATCGCTGTCGTTGGCCAGCACGCTGAAGGTTGTCGCAGAATCTTCGTTGGTCGTGAACGTGTCGTTGACGGCCACGGGCGAATCGTTGACGGGAGTGACCGTGCCACTGACGGTCGCTGACGCGGTTCCGCCATTGCCGTCGGAGATGGTATAGGTGAATGTCGGACTGCCGTTGTAGTT
>JAYVSP010000499.1:0-4650 GCA_043775215.1 Planctomyces sp.
AGGAATTGAGCCGCGACCGTCAGGGACCGTCAGGGAGCGGTCATAAGTCCTTGTCCGTCACACTCCCTGACGGTCGCGGCTCGAAAGATTCACAGGCTCGGAGCGACGCGCCACAATTCGCGGAGCCTTCAGTAGCTATGTCACGGATTCACCAGCTTGATGCCTCAGTCGTCAACAAGATCGCCGCGGGCGAAGTCATCGAGCGTCCCGCCAATGTCGTCAAGGAGTTGTTGGAAAACAGCCTCGACGCCCTCGCTTCGCGCATTGAAGTGGACATCGAAAACGGCGGCGGTGAGCTCATTCGGATTGTCGACGACGGCGAAGGAATTCATCCCGACGACCTGATGCTCGCCGTGCGATCGCATGCCACCAGCAAGATCGCATCGGCGGACGACTTGTTTCGCGTGCAGACGATGGGCTTTCGCGGCGAGGCACTGGCGTCAATCGCCGAGGTCAGCCGGATGCGGCTGCGCAGCCGGCCGCCAGATGCAGCCACCGGCCACGAAATCGCCGTTGATTGCGGCCAATTCACGGCGCCGCAGCCTTGCGGATGTCCCCTCGGAACTCAGATTGAGGTTCGGCAACTGTTCGCCAACACGCCGGTCCGCCGCAAATTTCTGAAGTCGACCGCCACCGAGTTCGCTCACATCACCGAGCACTTCACCCGCATCGCGCTCGCCCAGCCGCGACTGCATCTCGTGCTGCGGCATAACGGCAAAGCGGTCTTCGAGCTTCCCGGTACGCAGCAACTGCTCGACCGCATCCGACTGCTGTTTGGCAACGAATTGGCGGAAGGATTGATCCCGGTAGAATCGGAAGCTCATGGCATCCGGATGTGGGGTTACACCGCGCACCCCAGCCTCAGCAAGAGCACTCGCAAGAGCCAGCACCTGTTCTTGAACGGCCGCTGGATTCAAGACCGCTCGTTGCAACACGCACTCGGCGAGGCGTATCGCGGCCTGCTGATGATCGGCCGGCAGCCGATCGCATTCTTGTTCTTGGAAGTGCCCGCTAATCTGGTCGACGTCAACGTACATCCGACCAAAACCGAAGTCCGTTTTGCCGACGGCCAGCAGTTATTCCGACAACTCTTGTCGATGTTGCGAACGAAGTTTCTCAGCCTGAATCTTGACTCGACAATGCATCTACCTCCTTCGTCGGGCGGCCATCCATTCGTGCCTGGCGGTGCCGGTCCCCGTCCACGCGGCGTCGAACTACAAGCCTGGTCGCCGACCACTTCATCGGTCAGTTCTCTCTGGGGAACCGCCCCGCCGCGGTTCGACTTGGCGAACGGCAATCCGGCGAACGGGGGCCGTGAGGCCCCTGGTGTTCCTGAATCCGTCAGTAATTCTTCTTCGCGCATCAATACCGACTTTGTCGCAAACACTTCGGCATGCGAATTTGCGTCCGATTCGGTGGCAGGTCACTCAGAGGAACCAGGGGACTTACGCTCCTCGCTCGCCAATGAATCAGTTGCCAACGAGACCCCTGCCAGACGCGTTAACTCCGGCGAGATGCGGGCCATGCAGATCCGCGACACCTACATTGTCGTCGAGACCGATGAAGGGCTGACGCTCATTGATCAGCATGCGCTCCACGAGCGAATCATGTACGAGTACCTCCGTCCGCGCGTGCTCAATAATGCTGTCGAGTCACAACGGATGCTCGTTCCTGAAACCGTCGAGCTGACTCCGAAGGAAACGGCTCTGCTGCTGGAATACGGTGAGGTTCTGAGCCAGCTTGGGTTCGGAGTCCGCGAGTTCGGCCGGCAGACGGTGTTGGTCGACCGCTATCCGGTAATGCTGGCCAAGTCAAATTTGTCTCAACTGATTCGCGATTTGGCCGAACAACTGGACCAGCCCGAAAAGCAGCCGGACCGCCGCGATCTGCTCGATTCGCTGCTGCACATGATGTCGTGCAAGGCGGCGATCAAAGCGGGAGACCGCCTGTCGCCCGAAGAAATCGACAGTCTGCTCGCGCAGCGCCACCTCATCGACGACGCCCACCATTGCCCTCATGGCCGCCCGACCGCGCTAGTGCTCACGGAAAATGAGTTGGAACGCCAGTTTGGCCGTCTGGGATGATGCGTATTACGTCTCTTCGCACGAACTCTCGTTTCCCTGACATCGTTCGCCGAATAGACTTTCTCGCGTCAGATTCGCCTGTCGATTTTCCAGATATCAAATTCGGCCGGACCAAAGTCGTCCGTGTCGATTACAGCATTCGCAGTCGCGTTTCCTCAAAGATCGTGCAAAATTGGCAATCGTCACTGCTATCGTAACTCTAAGTGGACCCGCAAAGAAGGTTAGGTAGCCACGTTCGCCAGAACGTGGGGTTTTCCGTGAATTCCCCCACGCTCTGGCGAGCGTGGCTACTGCCCAAAGATCAATGCGGGGCCACTTAGAATTCACCTAATCGTTTCAATTCTCACTCACTCGCGTTATCGAGAAGTTTCCATGTCAACCGCCACCGCACCCGAACGCGCACACGCTCCCTACGCGGAGCCGGACGAGTACATCGACTATCAGCTTCGCAAGACGCAGATCGGCATCAAGCGGATCGACATGCTCACGGCGGGCATCGTCGCGGTTACGGTGCTGATCGGGTACGTGCTGCTGTTCGTGCTGAGCGATCATTGGCTGTTTGAGGGAGGCGTCGGCCGCACGCTCCGAGTGTTGATGTTTCTGCCAGTAATTGGCTTTGTCGGCTGGCTGATCGGGGCAAAGATGATTTGGCCGGCGTTGAGAAACGTCAGCGCGTTATTCGCGGCCAAGACACTGGAAACGTCATCGGAGGATTTCCGCAGCAATTTGCTGAGCCTGATTGACCTCCGGCGAGCCAACCGGCCGATTGCTCCCTCGATTCTGGCCACAATGGAGAAACGCGTTGCCGTTACGCTCTCGAAGTTGAACGTCGACGACGCGATCGACAAGCGGCCGTTGCTGCGGACGCTTTATGTTCTGTTCGGACTTGTGGTCGCGTTTTGTGCGTATTCGCTGTTCAGCCCGAAGCGGCTCGGCCCGTCGGTGCTGCGAGCGATCTCGCCGTTCACGAACGTCATACCGGCCACGCAAACTGAAATCCTCGACGTCAAACCGGGCGACGTGAAGCTCCGAGCCGGCAGTTCGCTACCGATCGAAGTGCATCTGCGCGGCGAGTTGCCCGACAAAGTCACGCTGCACTACACCACTGACGATCACCGGTTCGTCGATGAACCGTTTGAGCTGAATCCCACGACCGACCCGCAGCACTTCGAAGGGACGTTTGGCGGCGACGGCCAAGGATTGTTGACGAGCTTCGCTTATCACGTCGTCGCCGGCGACGCTCGATCGCCCGATTACCATGTCACGATTCTCACTCCACCATCTGCCAGCGTCACTGAGTTGCGATATGAGTATCCCGAATACATGGAACTCGAACCGCGAACGCAATCGGGGGGAGCCATCGATGTTTGGGAAGGGACCACCGTCACGATCAATGCCACGACCAACGTGCCGGTCAAGAGCGCGACGTTTGAGCTTGCCGATACCGAGGAACAATTGATTCCGCTTGACTCGAAAGAGGCTTACTCACCGTCTGGCTCAGTCAAAATCGACGGAAAGAAACTCACCTTCCTCTGGCGAGCCGTCCCGCGTCAAGACGATCGAAAGTTTCCAAAGTTCTATCGCATTCGGGTGAAGGACGATGAGGGCAATCCAGATCCGAAGCCGGCCATCTATCCAATCAACGTCCGCCTCGATCTACCGCCGCAGGTTGTACTGATCGACCCGACGACAGACCTGGAACTTCCCGCCAATGCCACTGTGCCGCTCGTCGTTGCCGCTCGCGATCAGGACTTCAAACTGACAACCATCAGGCTGAAATTCGTTCGAGAAGGAGATGACTTACCAGACGAATTCAATCTCTTCGAGGGCGATCAGCAAGAAGTCCATTTGAAATACGACTTCGAGCTTGGACCACAAAAGTTGAAGGCTGGCGACAAGATCAAGTTCTGGATCGAAGCTCAGGACAACCGAAACAAACCGAATCCCAACCTCGCCAAAACTACGCCGCTTGAAATCACAATCAAAGAGAAAGTCTCCAAAGAAGAAGCCAAGCAGCAGCTCGCGGAGCAGAAGCAACAACAGCAGAAAAAGCTCGACCAAGCTCAAGACAACAGCACTGACCCGGCCAATGAGCGTCCTCAGCCAGATCCGGCCAACTCCAACAACCCTCCCGACCAGCAATCCCAAGATCCGATGCCGCGTGACGCCAAGAACCAACCCGATTCCGATGACCCCAAACAGAATCAATCGAACAAATCTCAGCCAGACGACAAGGCCGGCAAAGGCTCAAGCGGCTCTTCTGGCCAACAGCAAAAAGGGAGCGAAAAGAATCCATCAAAATCCGATTCAACTGGCAAGTCCGGCAGCCAGCAGTCCAGTAAGAAGGACGAATCTTCACCCGACGGCAAGCCGGGCAAACAGTCGTTGAAGAACGATGGCACTGACGACGACAAGGCGCTGGAAAAGATTGCTCAACGCCAAAACAAAAACCGCTCTCCGCAAGAAGATCAAGAGAAGCATCCGTCGCAGCGCGAACCAAGTAATGATTCGACCGGTGAGAAGCAGACCGGCGAGAAACAGACTGGTGAGAAGCAGACCGGTGAGA
>JAYVSP010000500.1:0-6870 GCA_043775215.1 Planctomyces sp.
GATCCTCACGGCCAGTTCCTCGATGGAGAAGCCGGAGGTTCGCAAAGTCCTGTCCGCCGACGCGATCCTGTATCTGCAAAAGCAGATCAACACGATCGAAGCATCGCCGCTGACGATTAACTACGTGGCGCGACTGGTTCGAGCGACACGGCCGAGCGATGCTTCGGCTCCGAAGTTCATCAAAGACTTGGTCGGCTGGGGGGCCGGCCCGCGCGCCGGTCAGTTCCTGATTGCCGGAGCTAAAGCGCTCGCCGCAATGGACGGCCGCCCCGCCATCAACATCGAAGACGTCCGCCGAGTTGCGATCCCCGTCCTGCGTCACCGCGTCTCGACCAACTTCCAAGCACAGGCCGAAGGAGTCACTCCCGAAACCGTCATCAAACGCCTGATCGCCGAAATTCCTGAGCCAAAGATCGCCAAGTACGAATGACGTGAGCTTTCGACGCACTTTGCTTCACTTATGCGGTCGCCAGAAAATCCCGGGAACTGTTCTTGCACCAATTCACTCTTGGATCATATTCCCGTCGAACGTAGGCTGCGTTGAGGCGAGATTCGGAACCCATTCCAGGAGACTTGATCATGATGCGTACCGTGACGATGGTTGCCGCGCTGACATCGGTGGCGCTGGTTGTCAGTTTCTCAACGCCGCAGTCGGCCCGATCGGCAGACATCGGCAAGGGAACGGGGCCAGTCGCTATCAAGACGCGAACCTTGGAGGGGACGTCGTTGGAACTGGTTGCTCGCGCTGAGCACCTTCGTCGAACAGACGGGCCTGCGGCGCTGGAACGGTTATTGGCTGAGTTCGACCGAATGAATCCGCAAACGCCACCGGACGGCAAGGCACTCCCATTCGGGACTCTGCTCGCGGTGAGTGCGGACGAGGATGCTCCACGCAAGCGACTCTCAAACGAGGATCGCAAGAAACTGGCAGAGCTGGAACAGTTGATCGATTTGGTCGGAGGTCAGAAGCATTGCACGACATCCCGCCTCTATTGGTACACCGATTTGGAGGTGGCCAAGTCCGCCGCGCGTTCGTCCGGCAAGCCGATTCTGAGCCTGCGAATGCTCGGCCGGCTGACCGACGACCTCAGTTGCGCCAACAGCCGCTTTTTCCGCGTCGTACTCTACTCGAATCCTGAAGTGGCCCGTTTTCTGCGCGAGACTTTCGTGATGCACTGGGCTGCGTTTGCGGCCGCTCCGCAGATCACGATTGATTTTGGCGACGGACGCAAGATCGTGAGAACGATCACCGGCAACAGCATTCATTACGTGCTGAATTCGGAGGGACAAGTCGTCGATGGGCTCCCCGGCCTTTACAGCCCGAAGGCGTTTCTGAATGGACTTCACGAGATCGTGGCACTCGTCCAGTCGATGCGGACAGAGACGCAGGAAGCCGATCGTGCGGCTCTTTTTGCGAAGTACCACGACCAACGCTTGAGTCTCCTGCTGACAACCTGGAACGAAAATGTCCAATTCCCGGCCCATGTTATTGCCCGCTTCAAGATTCCCTCCGCTTGGTTGGAGCCGGTTCGCGATCACGCGGAACTCCAAAAACGAATCGCTGAAATCGACCGGGCGGGCCACATCGAATTCTGGTCAATGCTCGCGGCTGCACGATCTCAGCGGCAAGTCCTTGATGAAACGAGCATGAAAATGATCACGGCCATGCAACCTCTCGCCGTAGCGGCTGGGCGGAGGGCTCAGGGCAAGTCAGGAGTCGAGTCACCGCTGATGCGGCTGATCCGAAATTTTACCGGCGCGGTCTCGATTGACACTGTTCGCAATGAATTTGGCATGCACTCAACGATCCACACTTGGCTCAGAACCGGTCCAACCGAACTCGAATCATTCAATGACCGCGTCTATGCCGAGTTGTTCTTGATGCCCCGTACCGATCCTTGGCTCGGACTGTCTCAGCCAGATGTCTTCTCAGCTCTGCCCAATGCAGGGCTGATCGAGCCGCGCTGATTGGCGATGCCATGCGATCAGTGGCGGGAGATTCTTCTTGCGGCGACGGAAACGAGCCGCATGCTCCACGATCGGTGGAAGCAGTGGATTGCATTCCCAACGATCCGACGGTGCTTGGTCCTTAACGGCTTATCCGAGTTTGGCGTCCTTCAACACTCGTTCGACAAACTCCGCATCGGCAGCGGTCAGCGCCGGCAGCGGGAGTTCTTCCAGCGAGTAGATGATCTGTTCGCTGCCTTCGGCCAACTCCATCGCGGCTCGAAATGCGGTCGGCAGGTCAAGCGGTAAGATGGGGGCTCCCCGACCTCCCAAGGGCAGACCGATGACGGGCAAGGCTTCGGGAAGAGTCAGTGGAAAGGCTTTGTCGTGTCGTGTCGCTCCATGCTTGTGAGCGAGGTAAATGAAGTACGGCGTCGGGGCCAGTTCGGGAAATAAGTCACGTGCCGGACTGGTTCCCGCTCGCAGCAAGTCGATCTCCAGAAAATTCGCGGCCGAATCCAAGAACCGTTGCCGCTTCTCGCGGTACTTGCGGCCGTAACTGCCACGCTTGTTGCCGGGGCTGAGAATCTCGACCACCGCCACGACCGGGTTCGGACGGCGACTCTCTTTCACCACCAAATAATCCTGCTTGAACCCGCGCCGGCGCATCGAGATTTTGTGAACCGCTTTCGGCTCCGCGACCGCCAAGCCACCGGTTGTTCCCGCCCATTTCCGAGACGGCTCGACTTCCTCGGCAAACATGTCTGGTTGTCCCAGCAAGGCCACTTCGCCGTTGGACTGCCGGAAATAAATCGACCGTTCAACGCCCATCAGATAGCCGAGCGACTGAGCCTTCGGCAATGCGAGTCGACACAGTTCTCGAATCAACCAGCCGTGCAGGACCGGCCATTGCGGCTTCGCTTCCCAAAATGGGTCCATTCCCGGAAATGGTGAACGCATCGCGCTGTTCCTCATGGTGACAAGTAGCAAATCGCACAACATTCTAATCACGCCGCCGCGTTGAATGCACCCGGCAGTTTGTTTTCATCAAGCTCTTCGCCCGATAGCCTTCGCTCAGATTCCTCAAACCCCGACCTTCTCACGAAGTGCTTCATGCCCACGACCGAAGACTATCTGAAGCCGGAAGTGATCCGCACGGTGTCGCGGCTCGATCTGCGAGCGCGGTTCATCGTCGAGGGTTTTTTGTCGGGATTGCACACGTCGCCGTTTCAGGGGTTTTCGGTCGAGTTCTCGGAACACCGCCGGTACACGCAGGGGGACGATCCGAAGGACATCGACTGGCTGGTCTATGCCAAGACCGACCGGTACTACGTCAAAAAGTATCAGGCCGAGACCAACATCACCGGCTACCTGCTGATGGACCTCTCGGCCAGCATGGCCTACACGTATCGGCAAGAACTAACGAAGTTCGATTACTCGATCTGCCTCGCCGCCGCGCTGGCGTACTTGATGATTCATCAGCAAGATCCGGTCGGCCTGATCACGTTCGACGACAAGCTGCGGCATAGCCTGCCGGCTCGCAGCAAGCGGACGCAGTTGGGCAACATTCTAGCTCTGTTGGCTCAGTCGAAACCGGGCGGGCCGACGGAGATCGCGGCGAATCTGCGCCGGGTGGCCGCGATGGTTCGGCAGCGCGGCCTAATGATGATTTTCTCTGACTTGCTCGTCGATCCCGAACCGGTGATTCAAAGCCTGCGCATGCTGCGGCATGGCGGACATGACGTGATCCTGTTCCATGTTCTCGACGAGGCCGAGGCGACGTTTCCGTTCGACGGCATGGTGGACCTGACCGACCCGGAGAGCGGATCGAATCAACTCGTCGATGCCGACGGCATCCGCGCCGACTATCTGGAAGCGGTCAATGAATTGTGCGGCCAGTACCGCAAAGAGTGCCTGTCGATGGGAGCCGACTACGTTCGTCTGGACACGAGCATGCCGTTCGGTAAAGCGCTTCTGGAATATCTCTCGCAACGCAAGGCAAGGTTTTGAACGCCGCTTGTGTTATTCTGGTCGCGCGAATCGGAGTGGGCTTGGACCGAAGTGAGGAAGTCATGCAGATTCACAATTGGAAGAAAGCTCCCAGCGGGCTGTTTCACCACTTTCATCAGCAATGGTCGGCGGCAATTTGTAATTCGCTCAATGCGGGACTCCTACCCGAGGGGTACTACGCGCTCATCGAACAACATGCGGCCGAGGTCGTGCCGGATGTGTTGACGTTACAGCGGCATTCGAAATCGGAGCACCCGCGCCGGCCTCGTGGCGGACTGGCGGTGGCGGAGGTGCCACCCAAGACGCAGATCATCAACCGTGGTTCCGTGGACGAGACTTACGCGGCGAAAGCCAACAAGCTGGCGATTCGGAACTCGTTGGGTGAATTGGTGTCGGTGCTTGAGATCGTGTCGCCCGGTAACAAGCACAGTCAGATTGCCATCAAGAAATTCGTCGACAAGTCGGTCGAGTTGCTTCGCCTGGGAGTGCATTTGCTGATTGTCGATTTGTTTCCGCCGGGCAAACGCGATCCTCAAGGACTGCATCAACTGATTCGGAGCGAAGCCGAAGAAGAAGACTTTCGGTTGCCGCGTGGCAAATCGCTGACACTCGTGTCGTATTGTTGCGGGTATCCTCTGACCGCTTTTGTCGAACCGCTCGCGGTGGGCGGTAAGCTGCCCGACATGCCGCTGTTTCTCGATTCGGACACCTACGTGCCGGTGCCTCTCGCGGCAACATACACGGCCACTTGGAAGCTCTGCCCGGAAGAATTCCGTGAAGATATCTTGGCAATCACCAAGTGATTGTCGACTCGAAATTGAAACCGACCTTCTGCCGTCTCGGTACGATGGTTCGTCAAGTTTATCTCCAAGACCGTTTCGATTGAGGTGTCCCATGAATCCCCGCTGGTTCGCTGCTCTCCGAAATCTATGGCTCGTTCGCATCCTGTTGATCGCCAGTTTGATCTCCACATTCGGTGGCGGCAGCACCGTGCGCGCGGCCGATGACCTCGCGGCGGCGGTGCCATCGGGGGCCGTCGCCTTCGTCGAAGTCGCGGGGCTGGAGTCGTGGATCGAGAAGTTGCAGCAATCGGCGATCGTGGCCAGTTTGCCGGCGAATCCACAGGTGCAGGCGTTTTATCAATCGCCTCAAGGCAAGAAGGCGGACGCTGGGCGTAAGGTGGTTGAGACACAGCTCGGCATGGATTTGTGGACGCTGGGCAAGACACTGCTCGGTGGCCGAGTGGCCGTGGCGCTGTATCCGCACGACGGCCGCAAAGAGCCTGACGCGGTCATCGTCGCGCAGGTCAAGGACGTGGCCTCGCTGAACCGCATTCGCGAGCGGCTTGATCCGCTGCTGGTCTTGATCGGCGATCAAACTCAAGCCACATCAGGCCCCGGCGGTTCGTCGTTGCGGAACTACGATGGCAAGCTGTTCGTGGCCGACAAGGACAACTGGATCGTGCTCACGAGCACTCATGAATTGATGGCCGGCACTGTGTCGCTGCTGACTGAAGCGGCCTCGGACAATCGCAAATCACTCCGCGATGATGCGGCGTTTGCCGCGATGACCAAACAACTCGGCGACGAACATCTGGTCCGCAGCTTCGTGAATTTGGAACTGATTGCGAAAGGGATGAGCGGGCGGCTGGGACCGGACAAGCTCGACAATCCGCTGGCGTCGCTGTTGCTCGGCGGCCTGTATGAACTGGCGAATCACAGTCCGTTCTTGGGTTCGACGTTGGATTTGAACGACCAGCGATTGCTCGTCACGCACGCGGTGGCCGGCAAGCCGGAGTCATTGGGCGAGAAATATCAACCGCTCTTCGCCGTGGCCGACAAGCCGGATGTCGCGGCACTCCCCAATGTGCCGGGCCTGATCGGCGGTTGGATTCTGCATCGCGACTTCGCCGGCTGGTACAAGCGTCGCGAAGAACTGTTGCAGGCGAAAGTGCTGCCGGAGTTCGACAAGTTTGAAAGCGGCTTGGCCAATTTGCTGCCGAGCCGCGATTTCGGCACCGACATCCTGCCGAGCTTCGGCCGCAACCTGACGTTTGTTGTCGCGCCGCAGGACTTCAGCCACTTGCAGGGAAAGCCGGGCTTGCAGCTTCCGGGGTTTGCGCTCGTCTTTGAACTGGCCAAGCCGGAGGAAGGTTCGGAAATCCTAAGCCTGTTATTTCAAACGGTATCGACGATCGCAAATCTCAATGCCGGACAGCAAGGCCGGCAACCGTGGATTCTGGCGTCAGAAACGTACAAGGACGTGCAACTCACGTTCGGCAAGTACGGTCAGAAGCCGAAAGGCGATCGCCTGCCAATCGTGTTCAACTTCATGCCGGCGGCGGCTCGCGTCGGAGACAAGTTCGTGATGTCGTCGTCGGTCGATCTCTGCAAACGCCTGATCGATGTGTATTCAACGCCGGTGACGACAACCGCGACTCGCAAGCCGACACGCGGCGATTTCCTCTTGGAGTTGACCGGCGAATCGCTGGCCAACATTCTCGAAGCGAATCGCGGTCTGCTGGAAGCTCAGGCTGTTGCGAAAGAAGGGAAGTCCGCGGAACAAGCAGCCGGTGACGTCTCCACATTACTGCAATTGGTCCGAGGCGTCCGATCGTTGCGGCTGACAACCGGAGCCGCCGGCGAGGGCTATCAAGTGCAGTTGGAAGCACTGTGGAAGTAGGTCAAGCAGGAAGGACTGATTAGCGCGATTGATGATTAACGATTGTTGATTGTTGAGGTCAAAGAAACGCAGAATTCCGACCACTTCAAAAATCAACAATCGTTAATCGTCAATCGCTAATCCCTCCCCTGGAGCCGCCGGCGAGGGCTATCAGATGCAGTTGGAAGCACTGTGGAAGTAGGCAAAGCAACGAGCGTTGATTGAAGCAGTCGTGCGCGGTGAGTACGATCA
>JAYVSP010000501.1:0-7150 GCA_043775215.1 Planctomyces sp.
GACCGTCAGGGAGTGTGACGGACAAGGACTTATGACCGCTCCCTGACGGTCGCGGCTCAATTCCTTCACAGGCTCTCCGCGTCGCACTGCACGACGTGGAGCGGCGTGCCACATTGGTCGCGGTTAAACATTCATGTCGGTCTCGCCGTGACCGTCAACCTTCGGGTCACACAGTCAAACAGCACTTTGCGGATGCGGCCGATCGACTGATACACTGAATTCGTCGGACGGCCGAGTTTCTCCGCCACTCTCAAGCCGTTCTCGCCGGGGGCATAGCGGGCTTGAATCAACTCGCGGTCATCGGCTTTCAAGCGACGTAAACAATCACCGAGGGCTTCGCGGCGGCGTTCGAGTTCATCGCTGATTTCGATCGCTTCGTCAGCCACTCGCGATAAGAATTCGTCACTGAAAAGCAGTCGGCCAGTTCGTTTCTTTTCCCGGTATTTGAGAATTTCGTACGTCGCGATCTTCCCTGCCCAGGCGAAGAAATTCGTGCCGAGCTGAAACTGCTGAAACTTGCTCCAGATAATGACGTTCGTGTCTTGTAGAATTTCTTCCGCGTCCGTCGGGTTGCCCATCTGAGACAAAATGAACAAAAACAACCGCCGCTGAAGTTTCGTGAAGAGTTGCACGAACTCCGCGGACGGCACCTGATCCAGCGAATCGGAGTCTTCAGCAGAGTTGTTGGAAGGTTTCGTCATCGCTTTGAATCACACATACTTTTGGTCGCTTCGGTCCCTTTCGTCCTTTCCAAGGGACAAAAAAGACGAAAAGAAAGTGCCTTACGAATGCCGCACGAACAAAACGGGGGCCGCGATTGGCCCCCGTTCACGATCCATCGCCGGCAAGCGAAATCAGCCAATCAATTCCGGAATGGGCACGCCACCGTTGGCAATCTTCATCGGCCGGCCACGCTTCGAGGTGTGAACGGTCGTCGTCGGGATGCCTAGGGCGTGACACGCTGTCGCCCAAATATCGCCAGGGAGGTACGGCTTCGTCGCGCAGGTGAGGCCATCTTCGTCCGTCGCGCCGACTGCCTGACCGCCCTTCAAACCGCCACCGCCGATCATGACCGACCAACTCGCGGCCCAGTGATCGCGGCCGACGTCTTGATTGATGCGCGGCGTACGGCCGAATTCACCCATCCACACCACGACCACGTCCTTGATCATGCCGCGATCGGTCAGATCGCCGACCAAACCGGAAATCGCGGTGTCCATGCCGGGCAGGTTACGATCCTTCAGTGTGTTGAACACGTTGGCGTGCAAGTCCCAACCTCCCATGCCAACCTCGACGAACGGAACACCCGCCTCGACCAAACGGCGCGCCATCAGCAGGCCGCGGCCGAAATCGTTGCGTCCCATTCCCATGCCGCCCATCGGCCCGCCACCACAGTACTTGGCGATCATTTCCGGTTTTTCCTGATCGACCTTGAACGCTTCCATTTGCTTCGAAGTCATCAGGTCAACCGCCTTCTTATAGACGTCTGCGTGAGCCTGTGGTGCATCGCCACGCTTCGACTTGATGAAGCTGTCTTCGATCACGCTGAGCATACTTAGCCGGCTCTTCAAGCGGTTTGAGTCCGTACCCTCTTGGTCCGCGTTGCGGATCCGTCCGTTGGAATCGACCACGAACGCGGCGTTCGACATCCCCAAAAAGCCCGGACTTCCCGGATCACCGCCGATCGAAACAAACGACGGAATCTCGAGTTCTTTGCGTTTCTCGCCCAGCTCGTGGCTGACTACCGAACCGAATGTCGGATGCACGACGGTCGGATTCGGCACATATCCCGTGTGCATGAAATAACGGCCACGTCCGTGATCGGCCTCGCGAGTGCTCATCGAGCGAACAACCGCCAAATCGTTGAATACGGCGGCGGTCTTCGGCATGTGCTCGCTGATCTGACAATCACCGCTAGTCTTCAGCGGCTTGAACTCGCCACCGTTTTTCGAGCCGGGCTTCAAGTCCCAGATGTCAATCGTCGGGGGGCCGCCGCCCATCCACATCAGAATGCAGGCCTTTTGGTTCTTACGCACGGTGTCTGCGTGAGCATGTAAGTGGTCGATGAACTGCAAGGCGGGAATTGTCGCCGCGCTCGCCGCCATATGTTGCATGAAGTGGCGACGGCTCATGCCGGTGGGAATAAGATTCATGGGAATCACCTTTCAGATTTGAGATGTCAAATTCCAGATCTCAAATTTCAAATTTGAGATTTCAGATCAACTAATGAATGAAAATGAACTCGTTCGAGTTCAGCAGCGCCCAGAACAGGTCTTGATAGGCAGCCAGTTTGTCGGAATTGCTGAGCTTCTGCAGTGCCACCGTTCCCTGTGACTCTTTGGCGTTCGGAAGCCGACTGAGCGCCGCCATG
Organism: Planctomyces sp.; assembly: GCA_043775215.1. Classification (GTDB taxonomy): domain Bacteria; phylum Planctomycetota; class Planctomycetia; order Planctomycetales; family Planctomycetaceae; genus SXKJ01. The sequence continues at coordinate 2,372 of JAYVSP010000501.1, forward strand.
AACAGCTTGCGCACGCGGTCTTTGTCTTGCGGAGTCTCGGAGAGAATGGTGTTGAGGTAACTTCCCTTCTGAGCGCTGATCGCCTCTTTCACCAGTTCGCCATTCATCATCATCAGCGCTTGCGGGATTGAGCCATTGAAAGTCGTCGACTCGTCTCCCTCGTCGGTGCCGAAGGCGAGGACGAATTGCTGCATCCACTGTTGCCGTTTCTGCTCGCTCTGTTCCCAGCTTGAGCGTCCGGATTTGTGAGCGTTCGTGGCGACGATCAGCGAATCGTAAAGCTGTTCGGCCGACATCGACTTCAAGTACGTGTGGCTGAAGAGCGCTGCGGTGCCGGCACTCGGATTGTCCTTCTCTTCGTTGGCTTTCGTCGCCTGGCTGGTCAAGTTGTACGCTTCAGAATTGCAGATCCACCGGATCAACTGTTTCACGTCGTACCGCGATTTGACGAATTCGAGAGCCAAGCGATCGAGCAGGTCCGGGTGTGACGCGGGATTGTGTGGACCAAGATCATCGACCGGCTTCGTGAAGCCATATCCGAAGAATTGGCCCCAGGTCCGATTGACCATCGCCATCGCCACCAACGGCTTTTCGCCATCAGTCATCATTTTGGCGAGCGCGGCGCGGCGATTGACGTCCCAGCCATTTTCGTCCTTCTGGGCGACATCCACATCCTTGCCGAAGTACCGCGGATACGCCGCCTCGATCAGCCCGTTCCGCTTTTCGTAGGTCACATGGTCATCGACACCGTCACGGCGACGCAGTTCGGCAAAGTCGAACTCATTGCGGCCTGTTTTCATGTCGAACTTCTGAACTTCGCGCTTTTGCAATTGCTGGAAGAAGTTGTTGAACTCCCAAAACTGCCGCTGCTGCCAATCGTTGAACGGGTGGTTGTGACACTGAGTGCATTGCACCTGCATGCCCATGAACAGCCGAGTCGTCTTGGCCGTCGCCTGCACGCCCATGTCGGGCATCTGCATCTGAGCGAGCAGATAATTGACCGCTCCATTTTCCTCGAAGTGCCCTTCAGCCGAGACGATGTCGATGACAATCTCATTCCACGGACGGTTCTTGGCGAACGCTTCGCGGAAGAACTTTTGCATTCCCTTGCGACTGACGCGCTGAGGCGTTTGCTGGCCGATCGTCAGGTTCGTCCAAACCGTAGTCAAATGACGGACATAGGCCGGGTCATCCAGCAACTTGTCGATTAATTTGGATCGCTTGGCTTTGTCTTTGTCGGCCAGAAACTTGTCAACCTCTTCTATCGGCGGGACATGGCCAACAATGTCCAAATGGACTCGGCGAATCCATTCTGCGTCCCCGGCAACCTCAGAGGGTTCGACTTCGTTATCGACCCAGCCCTGACGGATTTGCTCGTTGATGAACGTCAGCAGCACATCGGACGAACCAGTCGTGAACTCGCTACGTGGCTTCTTGGCCGCCGGTTTGGTCTCAGTAGTCTTCGATTCAGGCTCCTCGCCGGAAACTTTCGTGCTTGCAGTCTTGACGGTCCCCTTGCCATCCTTGGTCGCCGTGTTGTCAGCCGACATCACCAAGGATGTGCTGATCGCCATTGCCAAACTCGCCGCCAGCCATCCCGCCTGGCGACGTCCATTCCACTTCAAATCGTTCATTGATGCCTCCCACAGCGCCATTTGCCTGACGAAGTCCGGCCTGTTACCTTCCGGCTCGCCTCAATCTGGCCCGCAATTTTGCGGCAGTAAAGTACCTGTGTCGATGCGAAGACGTTCGCAACATTTTGATAAGTTTCATGGTGCCGAGCCAGAATTTACTGGCTTAACATGAACTCTGGAAGCGAGTTGAAGCCACTTGCGGCCATCCGAAGGAACGATCGCGATGCCTTCCGCCCCTGCCTCGTTGTCCGGCCGCGTCGCCGTAATTACCGGTGGAGCCAGTGGAATCGGCCGAGCCACTGCGATGCTCCTCGCCCAGCAAGGAGTTCAGGTCTTTATTGGCGATTATCACCTGGAGCCGGCGAGCGAAAAGCTACTTCGAGACTGCGGCATCCACGCCAGCGAGTGCGACGTCCGCCAAGTCGACAATCTCCAGCATTTGATCGAAAATGCCGCCAGCACTACCGGTCGGCTCGACATCCTGGTCAACAATGCCGGCATCGGCATGGTCAGGCAAATCACTGATGTCTCCGAAGCCGATTGGGACAACTGCCTCGACACGAATTTGAAGGCCGCATTCTTCGGAGCGAAGTTCGCCATTCCGCATCTAGTTCGAGCCGGTGGCGGCTGCATTGTGAACGTCGCCAGCAATGCTGGCCTGCTGCCGCGAGCCCATGACCCGGTCTACTCGATCAGTAAGATGGCTCTCGTCGGACTGACGAAAAGTCTCGCTTTGTGCCACGCGCGGGACCGCATTCGAGTGAACGCCGTTTGCCCCGGCCCGGTCGGCGACACAGGCATGATGAACGACGACCTCGCCGCCGCGCCCGACCGTCTGGCCGCCGAGCAACAAATCATCGCTGCCAGCGCACTGGCCCAAGCCCTCGGCCGCATGAGCCGCCCCGAAGAAATCGCCGCCGCCATCCTGTACCTCGTCAGCGACGCGGCCTGTCTGGTGACCGGAACCGCTCTCGCCATCGACGGCGGCAAGTCGCTCGGCGTCCCACCCAAGTCTTGACCCCCACCGACACGGGGTCGGTGGGGGAAGTTTTGTTATCGCGGCTTGAGGACTGCGTCAAACAGTTTGTAGGCGGCTTCACGCATCTCCAGTGGAAAGTCGTGTTCGCAATCGGGGTGCTCGACGCGCAGGCGTGACGGGTGGCCGTAGAGTTGAAAAATCTCGCGAGCGGCGGCGGCAATGCGATCGACGCTCGGCGCTTGAAAGTTGCTGTCCTTGAGCGGAGCAATAATCAGGACGTGACGCGGGGCCAACGCGCCAATCAGTTCGTGGAAGTCGAACGGAATCTCCGGCAGTCGGCCGCGATACTCGGCCAGACGCAGCATGTAGCGGGTTTGGCACCAACCTTTTTCCGGGAACCAGTTCTTTTCGTCTCCGTTGTAGTAATCGAGATACGAGTCGAGTCCGCAGCTCGACACGACCGCTTGGATGCGAACGTCGAAGACGCTGGTGTAGACCGCGTTGTGCCCGCCCAGCGAATGGCCGATGGCTCCGAACGGGCCGGGCTTCACGAACGGAAGTGATTCGAGCAAATCAAGACCGCGCATGTTGTCCCACACCGCCTTGAGCGTGCCGCTCTGCCAACCCAGCCTCTTGATGTCCGGCTGATACTTCGCCAGCAACGGATAGTTGGGAGCCAGTGTCACGAAGCCTCGCTCGGCGAGTTCGCTGGCGTATTGGCGATTCGGCCGGCCTCCCAGACCCACGACCACACCGTGTCCGACGACGTTATCCGTCCCGTGCAGACACAACACGGCCGGAGCCTTTGGACCATCTGACGCCAGTGCCGACTTCGGAATACACAGATAGGCAGGAACTCGCGAACCGGGTTCCGAGGCATACGTCACAAGGCGACGCACGTAGCTGCCGCAATCAACGTCAACTTCGGCTCGCACGTCAAGCGGACAGCGCTTCTCGCGACCCGGCAGCGGCCCCATGATCGCCTGCATTCCCTGAAGGATCTCCGCGCGACGCCGGAGCCAGTCGTCGGCCGACTTGACCGGAAGCGTTTCATTCCGCGAGCCGCGATACACCAGCAAGTTGTCTCGCGGCAAACGGGGCGTTGGAATCGGCATCTCCAGGCGGGCGAAGACGACTTGCTGCTTGGCTCGATGAATCCCGACCAACCCGCCGGTGACCGGATCGTCGGCGATCCCTTGTCCCGTGAACGGAGCCGCTTGCTGGTCGACAAACTCCAAGACGCGGCCTTCGCGAGGAAGCCGCAGACGAAACAACACCGGGTCATCGTGGCCGGTGACGAGCAACAAGCCACCGCGCCACAGTCCGCCTGACAAACTCATCCGACCCAGCTCACGGATGACCTCGGCGGGATAAGTCCAGCGGCCTCGCTCCTTCCAATCGTCGTTGAACTTCACAAGAAATGTCTGAGCATTCTCGTCGCCGTAGCGTGCGAAGTTGCACCACCAATGATCGTCGTACCGGACTGCCCAGGTCAGGCTGCCGCCGAAGTTTCCTGTTGAGAAATCCTTGAAGGTCGCCAGACGCAGCGACTCCAAATCCAGAACCTTGATTTCGCTTTGTTCCGGCGTCTGTGGGTAATTGGAATGTGCGCAGAACAGCCGTCCGTCCCACACGAACCCGCTGTTGAGATGTTTGACCGGCGTGTCTCCGCTGCTGACCACGATCCGCTCGCCCGACGTCCGGTCGTATTTCGCGACGAGCGTATTCGTGACGGCATAAACATATTTCTCATCCGCAGCCACCGCTTGATGAGCCTCCGCAGCCGGCATCACTCCGGTCGATTTCCAAAACGGGCCGGCGTCCGCCGAGTGACTCGGCTGACCGGTCTTGAAGACGACAACCAGCAGCACGAGCAGATGCACGGCGCGCCGTGACGATAAGACATTGATTGGGCCAAAGTCGCGCATGACAAGGAGCCTCGTTCACGAATTCGATCGGGTGGCGGTGGGTGCGTGCGTCGGTAGGTAGCGAAGGCATCGGCGTTCCACCTATTTTTTCAATGCACGCACTGACTGAGGGGCACCATGGTGTGGGGGGTGCCCACAAATCCTGGCAGCCCACACTAACCCGAAGCGCCAGCGAGGGCGGGCGCTCCACGAGACGTCAAACGGAGAATGACATCTTGTCGAGCGCCCGCCCTCGCTG
>JAYVSP010000502.1:0-4216 GCA_043775215.1 Planctomyces sp.
GACCGTCAGGGAGCGGTCATAAGTCCTTGTCCGTCACACTCCCTGACGGTCGCGGCTCGAAAGATTCACAGTCTCGGAGCGGCACGCCGCAATGGCGCAGAAAAACCAGGAGTCGATGATCATGACTCGCGCACTTTGTTTGACGACGGCACTTTGCCTGTCAGTGACGACACTGCAGGCGGCTGACCGAGTCTCTTTCAATCGCGACGTTCGTCCGATCTTGTCGGACGCCTGCTTCCAGTGTCACGGCGCGGACGAGAAACAGCGAAAAGCTGGATTGCGCCTAGACGTGAAGGAGCACGCTTTCAATGCGGCTGAATCGGGGGCGACTCCGATCGTGCCTGGCAAACCGGTCGAGAGCGAGTTGGTCAGACGCCTGTTGACCGATGACGCCAGCGTGCGGATGCCGCCGACGAATTCGGGAAAGCAGCTTTCATCGCAACAGATCGAACTTCTGAAACGCTGGATCGCGGAGGGGGCCGAGTATCAAGGGCATTGGGCGTTCATTCCGCCGACTCGGCCAGAGGTGCCAAATTTGAATTCTCAAATTTCAAATTTCAAATCTCAAATGGGGAGTCCCATTGACGGATTCATCCGCGATCGGCTGCAACGGGAAGGTCTGCAACCGTCGCCGGAAGCCGACAAGGCGACACTCATTCGTCGAGTGACTCTCGATCTGACTGGCCTGCCGCCGACGCCGGGCGAGGTTGATGTGTTCTTGGCCGATACGTCCGAGAACGCCTACGAGAAAGTGGTCGATCGGTTGCTCAAGTCGCCGCGTTACGGCGAACAGATGGCTCGACCTTGGCTCGACATGGCGAGGTATGCGGACAGCAACGGATTCCAAGTCGACAGCGGTCGCTTTCAATGGCCTTGGCGAGACTGGGTCATCAACGCCTTCAACGACAACCTGCCGTTCGATCAATTCACGATCGAGCAGCTCGCCGGAGATCTGCTGCCGAATCCGACGCGGTCGCAGTTGGTCGCGACCGGCTTCAATCGCAATCACAAGCTCAATGGCGAAGGGGGCATCATCGCCGAAGAGTGGCGAGTCGAGACAGTTATTGATCGCGTCGAAACGACAGGCATGACGTGGCTTGGCCTGACCTTCAACTGCTGCCGCTGTCACGATCACAAGTATGACCCGATCAGTCAGCGCGACTTCTATTCACTGTTCGCATTCTTCAACAACGTGCCGGAGAGCGGTACGTTGCAAGGCGAATCCAAGAACACCGAGCCGACAATCACTATCCCGACAGTCGACCAAGAGACGGAGATGAAGAAGCTCGATGAGTTGGTTGCAGCCGCGAATGCTCGTGTGGGGGATGAGACAAAGCGGCTGCCCGAATTGATCGCCGCATGGGAGCCGAAATTTCGCGAGACATTGAAAGGGGACGGCGGAACTGTCTGGTCGCCGTTGCAACCGAAGGACGTGAAGTCGGCAGGGGGTGCGAAGTTTACGAAGCAAGCAGACGGCACCTATCTTGCCTCAGGCAAAAATCCGCCGCACGACACCTACACGATCACCGCGCCGCTGCCGGCCGGATCGTTCAGTGGCCTGCTGCTGGAATGCTTGCCAGACGATGCGCTGCCCATGAAATCGCTTGGCCGATATCCGAACGGCAACTTCGTGTTGTCGAACATCGCGGCCGAAGTCACCGCGCCGGGATTGGCCGAACCGCTGAAAGCAAAATTCATTCGGGCTGAAGCAACCTACTCGCAGAAGGGCTGGGAGATTGGTCTTGTCCTGGACGACGTCGCGTCGAACGGCTGGGCGGTGGATGGGCCAACTCGCCGTGATCCGACGTCGGCGATGTTTGTCGTCGAATCACCGCTGACCGTTCCGGAGAACGCGACCGTCACCGTCACGCTCAGGCATGACGCGCTCAGCCAACACAACATCGGCCGCTTCCGCTTGTCATCGACGTCACTGCCGCCGAGCACCGTGAAACTCGACGGCGCGAAGTTTCCGGAAGCTCTGAAAGCGATTCTCGAACTTGCCGCCGACAAACGCTCGGACGTCCAGAAGGCCGAGTTGGAGAAATTCTTTCGCGCAAACGTCGATAGTCCGCTCAAGCAAGCCGAAGTCGCTGCCGCATCGGCGAAGAAATCGCGAGACAATCTCGCGGCGATAATGCCAACCGTCATGATCATGCGCGACGGGCAACCGCGCGACGCATTCGTTCTAATTCGCGGCGAGTACGACAAACGCGGCGATAAGGTGTCGGCGGCGTTGCCAGCCTCGCTATTGAGCGGCACGGCGCTAGCTGCCGGTTCTGCACGGACGACTCCACCGGCGGCGAGCGCCGTGCCGCTCACGCGCCTCGATCTGGCGAAGTGGATCGTCTCGCGCGACAACCCGCTAACCGCTCGTGTGTGGGTCAACCGTGCGTGGGAGAAGTTCTTCGGGACAGGTCTCGTGAAGACGACCGAGAATCTCGGCTCGCAAGCGGAGTATCCGTCACATCCAGAGCTGCTCGATTGGCTGGCGGTTGAGTTCATGACCGATTGGGACATGAAGCGAATCCAAAAACTGATCGTGATGAGTGCGACTTATCGCCAAGCGTCCGCCGTGGGGCAGATTTTCAACCTGCCCGTCACGTCTCGCGTCAGTCAAGGCGGGCAGCTTGAAAACCTGCCCCACGATCCCGATAACCGCCTGCTCGCACGCGGGCCGCGAGTTCGTCTGTCCGCCGAGATGCTGCGCGATCAAGCGTTGTTCGTCAGCGGGTTGCTCATCGAGAAGCTCGGCGGGCCGAGCGTTCGGCCGTACATGCCCGATGGCGTGTGGGACGAGACGTCTCGTTACGGCGACTTGCGCGGCTACAAACACGACACGAACGACGGCCTCTATCGCCGCACGCTCTACACAATCTGGAAGCGGACCGCCGCTCCGCCAACGATGCTGCTGTTTGATGCGCCCAATCGCGAGATTTGCACGGTCAAGCGGTCGCGCACCAACACGCCGTTGCAAGCATTGACGTTGCTCAATGAGATCACTTACGTCGAAGCGGCTCGCAAACTGGCCGAGCGGATGCTGACTGAAGGGGGGATGACGACCGAATCGCGGCTGGCGTTTGGCTTTCGCTGGGTCACGTCTCGACAACCATCGGTGGACGAACTCAAGCTGCTGATGGACGGAATCAACTCGGATGCGGCATTCTTTCAAACCGATCTCGAGGCGTCCAAGCGGCTGCTCGGTTTCGGTGAGGCGAAGTCGAAAGAGAACCTCAACCCTGCCGAACTCGCTGCCTACACTTTGGCCGCGAATGTGCTGCTCAATCTGGATGAAATCGTGACCAGAGAATGACGTGGAGACAACCCGATGCCCTCACCCTTTCCGGGTATGGACCCGTTCTTGGAAAGCCAACTGTGGAGCGATTTTCACGCCGACTTCATCCCGGAGATTCGTGCGTGGCTGGTGCCTAAGCTCGCTCCCGATTACGTCGTGAATGTTGAAAAGGCCGTGTACCTGCTGCACGACGACGATGAAATCGAGCGATTGGTCGTGCCGGATGTCGCGGTCATTGAGTCGGGGCATTGGACCGGCGGCGTTGATCCTGCCGAAGGAAGCGTTGCGGTCGCAGTCAAGCCGGTCGTGCGAACGCTGCCGAAACTGAAGACCGTGCGAAATTCATATCTCGTGATCCGCTCGCTGCACGGTCGCGATGTCGTGACGGTGATCGAACTCCTTTCGCCGTGGAACAAGTCGGGTGAGGGCCGCGGCGAGTATCTCAAAAAACGGGATGCGCTGCTGGCGTCGCCGGTCAATCTGGTCGAACTGGATCTGCTGCGCGGCGGCCGACGACTGCCGACAGTCGAACGACTCCCGCGCGGCGACCTGTTTGCGTTTGTCAGCCGCGGAACTCAACGGCCGAAAACCGACGTTTACGCATGGTCACTGCGACGTGTGTTGCCGACAATCCCAATTCCGCTGGCTCCCGGAGATGCCGACGTGTCGCTCGAACTGCAACTGGCGTTCGATGAAACCTACGATCGCGCGGGGTATCGGTACTCCCTCGAGTACACGTTGCTCGTCGAACCATCGATGTCAGACATGGACACGGCTTGGATTCGTCAGACACTGGAGAAGCCCAAGACCAAGTGACGCGAAACGCTAAGCTAAGAGGCTGTGCAAATTCTATTTCCGAGACTGGCGAAAACGGATATTAAGCGTTTGATCTTAACAGGAGGATCAAGCGCATGGATGCGATGG
>JAYVSP010000503.1:0-14782 GCA_043775215.1 Planctomyces sp.
GACCGTCAGGGAGCGGTCATAAGTCCTTGTCCGTCACACTCCCTGACGGTCGCGGCTCGAAAGATTCACAGGCTCGGAGCGGCGGATCTAGGTAATGAAATAACCCCGGACGCGAACCTGCATTCGCGTCCGGGGTCGGGAGGAGACGGTGCAACGACCGTCTACAATGCTCGCCTTATTCCACCGTGCCGGCTCGTGCCGACGGAGGTGGATCGTATTCGTTGGGCAGATCGCGTGGTGGGGGGACCAGTTTGTCGGCGATGCCGGGAAGCGGTTCGTCTTGGAAGAGGCGGTCTTCGTGCGGGAGCTTTCCAGCCGATTGGTCGGCAAGTCCGGCGTTGTCTTGTCGCAAGAGCTTCGCGTTTCGCTGATCCAGGATGGCTCGTGCCGCCGCGCGGACCTCGGAATCGCTCAATCGCGTCAGATTCTTGAGCTGTGCGAGCGGTTCAAGTACTCGCAATGCCCGGCCGATGGTGGTCTCCAGCAGCACGATTTCCATCACACTTTTTCGCAAGCCGGTGATTGATTCGGTCTGCTGACGCAGTTCGGCACTCAGATCGGTCAGCAATTCGAGCGTATCCACCGCATTGGCGATGTCGCCGCCAGCGGATCGCATGTCGGTTTCCAGCTTCCGCATTTGCGACCAATTGCGAGCCGCCAACCGCGTGTCTTCAACCGTTGCGGCCATTTCATCTCGGAGAGAAAGGAGCTTCGTGGCGTGAGCCTGTGATTGTTCGGTGCTGTCGTCCGCCGGTTGCAATGAGTTCTTCAACGCCACCAGTTGGTCGGCCGCATGCTGAGCAGACGCCACATCGTCCCCCTGGCGAATAGTTTCTTTGAGCGTTAGAAGATCCGCGGCATTCCGCTGCGCAACTTCAATTCCGGCCGAGTTTTCCAGCACTTTTGTTCGCAGGTCGCCGAGCTTGGCCACTTCGATGGCGGCGGTCTCCGCGTTTTGAGCGGCGCCGCGAATCTGTTGTTGCAGATCTGCGATTTGAGTCATCGCCGCGGCAGCATCGCTGGTCTTTCGAGCCTCGATCTCGACGTGTTGTCGGAATTCACGCAGATCGGCGAGCGCCGCTTTCGCCGTCGTCAGTTGCCGTTTCTGAGCGTTCAGAGCACTCAGCAAGTTGCTGGTTTCCCAAGCTTGATCCTTTGCGCCGGTGAGTTCCTGCAATCGGCCTTCGACGGTGGCCAGGTCGTGTTTGATGTGAGCCAGTTCGCGCAGCAGCGGCCGACGCAACATGATGTCCATCGCCAAAAATGCGATGCCGATCCCGACAAGCAGCAAGCCCAAACGGACCAGCGGAATGTCGAATAGTTCCTTTTCGCGCGTCGTGTGAATGTGCTCGTTGAGAATCAAGGGAACTCCTCCTCACAAAAACCGGCCGCAAGAGCCGGAAAGTCCAATTGATTGGCCAGGTGGCAGACAGCTTCTCCAGCCTTCGTGATGCGTTTCTACTCTCCAATATCGCCAATCGGACCCCGCAAAAATTGCCGTTTCGGAGTCATTGGAGGCAGTCGGTGGCTTCGTCGGTCGAACAAACAAGCCGTGCGAGATCGGTGTGATGCACCGGCCACAACGATCGTGACGCAAGAGCGGGCGACTTGGTTTCCCCGAGCCCGTGCCCTTGTCGTTTTGCACGTGTGTTTCGGCAAGCATGAGGACGTTCACCCGCCGAGTTGCAGTCGAGCCTGCTACGTTGCTCGGGGGATTGACATCCCCCGCTCGCCAGCGGGACTTCGCATGAACGACTTTCAGCAGACGCACTCGCTGCCGCAGCAGGAAAGGTCATCAAGGTACATGCCCCAGAAGCGGTACTTCTGCAATGCGGCAGTGTCGATGCCCATGCGGCGGCCGATCTCGTTCGCGACGACGCCGAAACGTTGTCGGAATTTATAAATGAAGCAGAAGACCAAACGTTCGTGACGGACTAAGGAGCCGACCAAGAATAGCCCCGGTGCCAGCGTCGATTCGTCGACCGAATTCAACAGCGGAAAACCGTCGTCGCGCCAATCGAAATGGTCGCGGACCAACCGCACGCTGCCATCGAAGCCGGTTGCAAGGATCGGCTTTCGCTTCGTCACGAACTTTTCGCCGGAGGCCGCGACAACGGCGTACTGGCCGCGTTGCTTCTCAACTCGCTCGACCTCGACTTCGTCGTGCAGCTCGATGCGATCGTCGGGAGTCTCCATCAGCCGGTCCCAAGTGAATGGCGACAAGGTGATGCTGGGATCGCTGTCGTCGCTATTCCACACGGCATTTCTTTCGAGCACTGTGACTCGCTTGCCAGCATTTGCGAGATGCACCGCTGCATCCACACCGCTTTCATAGCCGCCGATCACGACGAAATCATCGCCCGTCAAACGCTTCCAGGATTTCACCCGGCTGTTGTGAACGCAGTGCTGCGCGCCGGGGAACAGCGTCTGTCGGGGATATTGAAACTCGCCCGCAGCCCAAATGATCGTTTGAGCATTCATCTGCCCCACCGATGTCTCAAGTTCAAATCCACCTGTCGGACGCGGTGTTACCGACAATACGTCGATCCCGGTTTTGACTGGCAAGTCAAAATAGTCCACGACCGAGACCAAGTAGTTCGCGTACTGCGATCCAGTCGGATGTTCACATCCCAGTGTGAAGGCCGGAGACGTGCCGACCGCGATACTGTTGAGGTCGAGCGTTCCGAATGAGTTGGATGGAAACGACGGAGTGATGAATCGCATCTCGCTCGGCCAGCGCCGAAACGAACCGCCAACGTCGTGCCGTTCGAGGATCACGAACGGCACGCCAATCTCTTGCAAGGCGCGCGCGATGCCGATGCCTGCCGCGCCGGCTCCCACAATCACACACGGCCAATGATGGGCGGACTTCTTGCGAGGTGCGGGCATTCGGCAACTTTCGATGAAGATCAGGCAACCGTTTTGGAGTGCGGTGATGCATCGCCACTTCTGATATTCGCGCGATGCCTTAGGTCGCTTCGGTCCCCTTTGTCCTTTCGAGGGACAAAAGAGCCCAAAAGAACCTAAACGCCGCGCGAATATCAGTCGGAAGATCAACAATTCTTTTGAATTAGCAACACAGCACAACGAATGAAAGGCAAACGAGAAGTCGCAGCAAGTAGAGGCAGGACTTTCCGCGTCGTGAATTGCGCCGCATTGCGCCGCACCACAATGTGTGGAAACGATTATGCGAATCGCAGGGACTGCACTGGCTACGAGATGGACGTGGCACCGCCAATTCGTCCGCCACGGGAAATCCGCCGACCTATGTTTCCGCGAACAACTTCCCTGGTGAAAGCCATCATGGTTCGGACTTGGATTCCCTCTGTCGTTTCGCAGTTCGCATTCGTGCTGTTGCTCTGCACCTGCGCGGTGATGATTCTGCGACCCAGCGAACTGATTCCGGAGTTGCAAGGGATGCCGATCTTTGAAGGTTTCATTTCCGGGGCGTTGATGTTGGGGCTTCCCAATCTGATGCGGCATGCCCGGTGGCGGAATCTGCGCCAGCAGCCAACCGTAGTAAGCGTGGCCAGCGTTTTTGTGGCAATTGTCGCGTCGCATTTGTCCCGCGCTTCGGTCTATGGATTGACGCGAGATACGCTGGAGTTTGTCAAGATTCTGTTGTTCTTCGGATTGGTGGTGTCGTTGACCGATACAGTCGCTCGCTTGCGACAATTGCTGATGGTGTTGGCGCTCTGTGCCACGGCGGCGATGAGTCTATGTGTCGTGGATTATCTGAACCTTTACGACTTTCAATTCATCACGCACGTCACCGATGCGGGTGAAATCACTGCTACGAACGAGCAGTTGCGGGTCGTCCGCCTCTGTGGTCTAGGCATCTTTCACGATCCGAATGACGTGTCGCTATTGATTGTGTTTTCAGGGATCGTCTGCGCGTACTTTCTGCTGGACCAATCGCGGGCACCGATTCGACTGGCCTGGTTGGGACCGTTAGCCATTTTGGCGGCAGCCCTGTACTTCACGCGGTCGCGCGGCGGATTGTTGAGCGCGGGCGTTGGATTATTGTCTCTGGTCGTCTGCCGTTATGGTCTGAAGTCGGGGGTTGTGGTGGGGCTGCTGGGGTTGTGCGCGTTGCCGTTGATCGCCGGCCGCCAAGCGGACATTGATCTCTCACAAGGTGGCACCGGCCACGAGCGGGTATTGTTGTGGCGAGATGGCATGGCGGCGTTGCGGTCGCCGATGATCTTATTCGGAATTGGACAAGGGATGTATGCCGATTATGCCGGGCTGGTGGCTCATAATTCATTCGTGCATGCCTATGTGGAACTGGGCCTCATCGGCGGCACTCTGTTTTTGGGATGCTTCTTTTTTCCGGCACTGACGCTGTGGCGGCTCAGACACAGGCATCACCACCTGACACATTCCGATCTGCGGACTTTGTATCCATTCCTCGTGGCGATCCTGGCTGCTTGGACGATGGGACTGCAGTCGCTCTCGCGAACATACGCCTTGGCGACCTACCTCATGTTGGGGATTCAAGTCGCATACGCAAATCTGGCAGGAGCTCACTTGTTTCCTCGGCAACCCGTTGTGGCCTGGGATCGCTCACATTTGTTTCAACTCGCGGTTCTGAGCGTGATGATGTTCGTGAGTTTCAACGTTTTCATTATTGTGCTGGCGCGATAAGGCCAGGTCTCCGGAGAGAGGACCACTTCATGTTTCGTTGCGAACTTCATCGGCTCGACGGAAATGACCGGCTACTTGCGGACTGGCGGGACTTGCTGGACCGCGTGCGGCCGGAGTTGCGTTTATTCGGTCCCGAATGGTTCTCAGTGTGGAACCAGACGATCGGCTCGCAGCCACCCTGGACCGGAACTTTGGATATTGCGGCGGTGTACGACGAATCGGACGGTCGCTTGTTTGGAGTGCTTCCGGTGGGGCATCCCAAAGTCGGTTTGTTACGTGTCAATGCAATGGGAGGCTACTTCCAGCCGTGGCGTCTGATCCTGGCGGACCAGTCGCGTGAGTATGACGTCGGCCGCGCGGTGGGTTGGTTTCTAATCGAGATGGGTTGGAACGTGATGCAACTGGGGCCTTGGCCCATGGGCCATAAGGCTCACCAGGGAGTGCTGTCGGCATTGGACGAACTCGAAATGCCGATGCAAAAACAAAGTTCGTGCGGCTTGGCGATCGCCGAACTTCCCGCCACCTGGCAACAGTATCAGGACGAAGTCGTCGGCCGGGAATTCCTGCGGAAAATTCGCGTCTACACCGGCAAACTGGAAAAAGACTATCAACTCGAAATACAGCATTACCGCAATCCGACACTGGCAGAAACGAGCGACATGCTCGCCGCGCTGGGACAGGTGGAACAGCGTTCGTGGTTGGTCAATGACCCGCGTGGCCGGCCGCGTTTCATCGCGCTGACCGATCAACGGTTCTGGACGGAACTGATTCAGCAATCGCTCGCACCCAACGGTCACTTGGATTGTTGGCTAATGCGGGCAAATGGCCGGCCGATCAGTTTCGTCTTTGCGCTAACCTCCGGCACGACGCGTTACGTCATCGCGAATAGCTACGACGCGGCGTTCGCGGCGTATCGCACTGGCTCGGTGCTGTATCGCCGCATGTTCGAGGAAGGTTACTCGCGTGGCGTGACGCGCTACGACTTCGGGACCAACGAACTGCACTACAAGAAACGGTGGGGAGCCGAATACACCGACCAAGTCGACACATTTCGAGTCTCGACGGGTCGCTTGATCGCGGGGGTCTGGCGAGCGGGAGTCAAACTGAAAGACTTGTGGGACGGCCGACCGTGGGGAGGCTCAGCGTCCGTCGCTTATCTCGCTTCGGGAGAACTGTTGCCCACGGATGACGCACGATTGACGGCGATTCTGGCCGACGCTGACGAAGCTCTGTCCGCCGTGCAACCGAGCATGCAACCGAGGACAGTTTGACATGTCCGCCACGATCACGTTTCCGAAGCAGGTCGTCAACGCGAATACTCCGATCACGATTGACTTGCATCCGCTCGATGTTGCCGACCGAGTCAGTTTCTCCGCGCGCAAACGGCGCTGGACCGAACTGTTTGACTGCGACCCTGCAGCACGGATCAGCCAGCATCCGGAACACGTCTTGGCCGAGCTCACGCAATTTGCGGCAGAGTCTTCGGCAGGCCCAATGAGTTCGCCGCTCGTCCTGTGCGAGGCGTCTCAGGGCGGGCAACTCGTGGCGCTGGGCATCCTGGTCGCCAAGCGGATGACGACCCGTCAGGCCGGCGGCTTTGGATTACGCAAAGAATTCGCGGGCTATCGCCTGGCGGGCAATCGGTTCCTGGGAAACGTCGGCGACGGACTTCGACAACGAATGCTGGCCGCGTGTGCGACGTTCGCTCGCGAGCAACACGCGGCGTTCCTGTTGATCGAAGACGTGGAACAATCCGACCCGCTGTTCGCGGCGGCCGATGCACTTCAGAGCAACGGATACCGTCTCTTCTGTCCCCGGCCCATGCAGAATCGATGGAAGATCGAATTCCCATCACAAGCCGACGACTACTGGAAAAAGTTCTCCTCCAAGACCCGCAACACATTTCGTCGCAAGCAAAAGAAAATCGGGGCGTCGCGGCTGGTCCGTATCACCGAAGCGTCGCAAGTCGCCGAGCTCCTGAACGGGGCGCACGCGATCTCACAGCACACCTGGCAGTCACGGAAGCTCGGCCTGCGCATCCGCAATGACGAGTCCGAAGCCCGTCTGTTCACATTTCTGGCCACGCGGCAAGCGTTGCGTTCGTACTTGCTCTTCGTGGAGGACCAGCCGGCGGCGTTTCTAATTGGCACGCAATTCAACGGCTTGTTCAGCTACGAAGAGGTGGGCTACGACCGCCGGTTGGCGGACCGGTCGGCCGGCCACGTCTTGCTGCTGCGCGTGCTGGATGACCTTCTCCACGACAATCCTCCGAGCGTGTTCGACTTTGGTGGAGGCGATGCCCCCTACAAGCGATTGCTGGCCACAACCCCGTCGATCAGTGGCAGTATCTGGCTGGTCCCTCCCGCGTTCTGGCCGCAACTGTGGGTGACGTATTTGCGCGGTTGCCACTGGACCGAGCACACTGTTCGGAGTGTGGTCCGCAAAATTGGACTCACCACTTTGCTGCGTCAGTTCGTTCGCGGAAAACGCGCCTCCGTGGTCCAAGGATCCGAGTCCGGTCGGTCGGCGACGTGCGAGAAGTCGGGCGACGGAGGTGCCGCATGAGCGTCCTGCGTCAGTTGCTGAAATCCACTCTTTCGGCATCACTGCCTCGTTCTTGGCTGTTGACTCAGGGACCACGCCGAGCGCAGGCGGGCACACCAATCAAAATCGCCCTGACCTTCGACGATGGCCCGCATCCCGAACACACCGCGCGATTGCTCGACTTGCTCGCCGCCACTGGAACGCGGGGAACATTTTTTGTGATCGGCGAACTGGCCGAACGATATCCACACTTAATCAAGCGTATTGCCGCGGCCGGACACGAGTTGGGCAACCATACTTGGACTCACAGTGAACCGTCGCAAACTCCGGTCAAACAATTCCTCGACGAAGTGCGGCGGACATCCTGCTTGCTTCAAGACTTGACCGGCCGATCTTGCCAATTGATGCGGCCACCGAAAGGAAATCTTTCGATCGGAAAAGCACTCGGACTTTGGCGGCTACGGCAAACGATTGCATTGTGGAATGTCGATCCGAAAGATTTCCAGATGCCGGACAGTCAGGCAATGCATCGCTGGCTCTCGGGGTACGCTCCGAAAGACGGCGACATCGTATTGCTCCACGACGACCACTCGTGCGCGGCGACCTGTGTCGAACGTCTCACTGCTGCGGCGCAAGGTCGATATCGTTTCGTGACAATCTCGCAGTGGCTTTCTGACGGCTGACTGCTGTCCTTTGGAGTGCGGCGGAGCCGCCGTCTATTTCACATGAACTACGACATCACACCGAAAAAGAAAAGCGGCTCCGCCGCAAATCAAAGCGGCGATGCATCGCCGCACTCCAAATGGCATTGACTTCTGATTTCATGCTCAACCACTTCTTGCCTGTGATCGCCGGTGTTGCCGCATTGGGCACTTTGTCTTTCGCGGCATTGGTGCTCTTTGCGATCAAGCAGCGGCACCTGCAACTCTGGTTGCCAAGCTATCTGTTGCCGCCGACGGAAGAGCGACAGGCGCGGCGCGAGATTGCTCGGCAAGTCCATGCTGTGTTGACGGATCGCGGTGCCGCCGAGCCGATCGATGTCTTCCTGGCAATCTGTGATCATTACGAACCTCAATGCCAAGGTGTGGATCACCAGACCGCGATCGCTCGCGTCGATCGGTGGTGCGTCGAATACACGAAGTTGTTTGAACGCTATCGCGACAGCGATGGCCGTCCGCCACAACACACGTTCTTCTTTCCGCAGGACGAGTATCGGCCGGAGTATCTCGATCGGCTTGCCGAGTTATGTGCGGCGGGCTGGGGTGACGTGGATATTCACCTGCATCATGACGGCGATACGGCCGAAGCACTGCGAGAAAAACTGGCCACTTTCCGCGACACGCTGTTTCAGCGGCATGGGCTCTTGCGCCGCGATCCGGAGACAGGCGCGATCGTCTACGGATTCATCCACGGCAACTGGGCCTTGTGCAACAGCCGTCCCGATGGCCGGTGGTGCGGCGTCGATCAAGAACTCACGGTGCTGCGCGAGACCGGGTGCTATGCCGACTTCACGCTGCCGTCCGCTCCTTCCGATACTCAGACCCGCACGATCAACAGCATTTATTATGCGGCCGACATGCCCGGCCGGCGCAAGTCGCATGACTCTGGCGTGCGGGCGCGCGTCGGACTGGCACCGCCGCCGGAGCATCTGTTGATGATTCAAGGGCCACTCGAACTTGACTGGTCGCGCCGCAAGTGGGGCATGATTCCGCGCATCGAGAACGCCGGCATCCTGCACAGCTTTCCGCTGAATTGGCGGCGTATGCCGCTGTGGCTGAAAGCCGGAGTTCATGTTGCCGGCCGGCCGAATTGGTTGTTCGTCAAATTGCACACGCACGGCTGCAAAGACCAAAATATCGACACGCTCCTGGGTGAACCGACTCAGCGATTTCATGAAGAGCTGTCGCAGTTCGCTCAGTCGCATCCTGGCTTGCAATACCACTACGTCACGGCCTGGGAGATGGCTCAACTCGTCCATGCGGCCGAGCGCCATGAAACGGACATCGCCAAAACTTTGTCCGAGCCGGGCCGCACCCCGTAGTTCAGGCGGCTCGCCTGAGATGCGTCGCCGAAAGGCGATACAAAATACAGGCGAGCCGCCTGCACTGCGACGCGAACAGAATGCTAAAAGACTAAAAGACGATGATGAACTTTCCAACAACCACACCGAAACGCATGCGGCGACGTCGTCTGCTCGTTTGGCTGACGGTGGCGAATGTTGTCGGAATGGCCGTGTTGTGGTGCATGATTTCGGTCGTGTCCGAACAATGGTGGGTCGGTTCCGTCGTCACGTTTCTGCCGCGACTGCCGTGGCTGGTGCCCGGCGTTGTGCTGCTGCTGGCGTCCGTTCTCACTTGGTCGCGAACGATTTGGGTGAATCTGGCGACGGTGCTATTCACGCTCGTGTTGATTGTCGGCTTCAACGTGCCGTGGCAAGCGGCGTGGGAGCAGCCGGCCGCGAGTCCTGTCACGGCGAACGATTCCGAACGGACAGTGCGGGTGGTGAGTGCCAACGTTCAAGACTTTGAGCCGGACTTTGCCACATTGTTGCGAGAAGTCTTGAAAGCAAATCCGGACATCATTGCGTTTCAGGAGGCGTTTCGTCCGCCGAAACAGCTTGCTCGGCAATTCTCCAATTGGCAGTCGGTGCATGTCCGAGGCTTCTGGGTTGGATCAAAATGGCCATTGAAATTGTTGGGGCAATGCGACAGCGACGTGTTTCAGCGTGAGACGGCGATTGCCGTAGAAGTCGACGCGCCGTTTGGGAAGTTCGTGTTGACCGATCTGCACTTGATGACCGCCCGCAAATCGCTGGTTCATCTGACGCCGCGGTCGGTACTGAATGGAGACGGCCCCGAACATGTCGCCACCGCGCTCGCGGAGCGAGATTTGGAAGCTCGGCAAACACGGGTATTCATGGCCGATCACGAGCATCGCGTCCCGCTGCTTGTCTGTGGTGACTTCAACATGCCGACGTCCAGCAGCATTTATCAGGCATACTTCGGACCTTATGCAAATGCCTTTGAGTGCGTGGCCTGGGGATGTGGCTATACCGCTCCCTGCCGACGGATTCGCTTCTGGCCCGAGAACATGCCGTGGCAACGGATCGATCACATCCTCGCAAGCCATCAATGGCAAGCGATTGAATGCCACATTGGCTCGCGCGACGGCTCGGACCATCGGCTCATCGCCGCGACGCTGCGGCTACGCACACCGGACAAGTTGGAGCCGAAAGACGACGACTCACGCCCGCGGGATTTGTCAGAGGAAGTGGAGTCGTTGCGCTGATGCGAGCGAAGGGGGCTGGGAGTCTTTTTCAGGTCGGCGTCAACTCGTCTTCGTAGTTCATCGGCGACATCGCCGACCTGAAAAAGACTCCCGCCCCCTTCTGCCGAGGCAATTTCGGTCTCGCTCGGTCGGGTGGTGCCGGTTGTATCGATTGAAGTGGCTTCAACGTTTCGGCTTTTGGCGGACGATAGGGGGTCGCGGCTGATTCTGATGTTAAAGTTCTCCGACTTGTTTTTGCTCGAAGCCCCCTGAAGCGGAAGGAGCCTGTCCGTGACGAACTATTTGGTGACCGGCGGTGCCGGGTTCATTGGTTCACATATCGTAACGCGGCTCGTTGAGGACGGGCATCGTGTGCGAGTGTTCGACAACCTGTGTTCCGGCACGCTTGCCAATCTGGCTCACTTGAAAGACGGCTACGAGTTCGTCAACGGAAACGTAGCGGACCCGACGGCCGTGCGTTGCGCGATGGAAGGTGTCGAGGTGGTCTTTCATCAGGCCGCGCTGGTGTCGGTTCCGCTGAGCGTGAAAGACCCGGTCGCCGTGCATACGGCATGCGTGACTGGCACCGTGACCGTGTTGGATGCGGCAAGACAAGCGGGCGTGCGGCGTTTGGTGTACGCCGGTTCGAGCAGTGCCTATGGCAACGACCCTGTACTGCCGAAACGCGAATCGCAGTTGCCGCAGATGCTGTCTCCGTACGCCGCCGCCAAGCTGGCGGGGGAGCTGTATTGCGAGTCGTTCGCGGCTTGCTACCCGCTGGAAACGGTGCGGCTGCGATACTTCAACATCTTCGGCGAGCGGCAAGACCCGGCCAGTCCGTACTCGGCCGTGATTCCGCTGTTTGTCTCGGCACTGTTGCAGGGACGGCGGCCGACGATTTTCGGTGATGGATCGCAGTCGCGTGACTTCACATATGTCGGTGATGTCGTTCATGCCAATCTGTTGGCATCGCAAGTTCCGGGCGTTAGCGGCAAAGTCTTCAACGTCGCCTGCGGTCAATCACTGAGCGTGCTCGACCTCCTGCGACTAATCTGCGAACGATTGGACGTTCGCTGCGATCCGAACTTCGCACCACCACGCGAGGGGGACGTGAAGGATTCGTGGGCCGACATTTCCGCCACGGAACGAGAACTGGGATACCGCCCGCAAGTTGGACTGATGGAGGGTCTGCAACGGACGATCGACTACTACGCAAAGGTCTCGTCGTAGACGGGCACCTTTGCCCGTCGAATGTCAGACGACGGGCAAGTGTGCCCGTTCTACAAAAGCACGATTTGGAGCCGGACAATGAAGCCCGTCGATGAAGACAAGCCGTTCGAGTTCATGAATTCCTATTCGTCAGATCCATTCGACGAAGCTGCGCCACGCGAGTTCGATATTGTCAAAATCGCGCTGCGGTACAAGTGGCTGTTAGTCATTGGTCTGTTGTCCGGTCTGGCCGTGGGGCAAGTGGCCTTTTTGAAGCTGGGGCCGGAGTACAACGCAATCGTTCAAATTCTGGTGTCCCGGCGGGCTCAAGTGCCTGACCGCGACGGAACGGCTCAGGCATGGTCCGAACGGGCCGAACATCTCTCGATCATCCGCAGCGCCATGCTGGTGGAGAAAGCGATCGAAACCGGAAAGCTTTTGAAGCTGCCCACGCTGCAAAACTCGAACGATCCCGTCGATGACATTCTCGATTGCCTGGAGGCGAAGCGGACGGCCGGGCAGGACAGCTCCTTCTTGAATGTGTTTGAGCTCAAATTTCGCAACAAGCAACGCGCGGACGCACACGCCGTCATGAACGCGATCATCGTGGCCTATCGCGACTACCTGAAGGAGTCGCAAGAAGAGATCACCAGCGAATTGTTGACTCAAGTCAGCAAGATGAACGACGAACTTTCGCAACAGATCAGCGAGAAACAGGAGGAGTTGTTCGCCTACCGCAAGGAAGCTCCGCTGCAATGGCGAACCGCTCCCGGAGATCGGCGCCAGCCGGGGGATGTAACCAATGTGCATCAGGAGCGGATTGTCGAAATCCAGAAAGAGCGAACTCTGAACTTGCTCCGGCGTGCGGAAATCAACGGCA
This sequence comes from Planctomyces sp., assembly GCA_043775215.1. GTDB lineage: Bacteria > Planctomycetota > Planctomycetia > Planctomycetales > Planctomycetaceae > SXKJ01. Next base: position 12,548 of record JAYVSP010000503.1, read on the forward strand.
AGATCAAGGCGATGCAAAACGCCATCGACGCAGGCCGGTCACACGAGGATTTGGAGAACCTCGTGCGGTTGCTGGTCGCGACGACGCAAATCGCCGCGGGCCAGAACGCCGCCGTCCTCGCAGTGCCTCAAACCGAACAGGCCAATACTCAACTCCTGCCGTTGCTGCTGGAAGAACAAAAGCTGTTGCGCGATTACTCCGACGATCACCCCGACGTACAAAATGTCCGCAAAAGCATCGCGCGGGTCAAACAGTTCTATGAAATCCGCGGCGTTCTGCTGCCGGAATTAACCGGAGTTGGCACGCCCGTCACGAAGACCAATCTCATCGGCGGTTACATGCACTTCCTCAAGCAGCAGTTGGAAGAACTCGAAATCAAGGACGCGGAACTGACTGGTCTCTACGAAACCGAATCGGAAAAAGTCAAAGACGTCGTCAAGTACCTGATCGAGGACCAGGCTCGCAGCGAAGAGTTGGAACGGCTCAAGGTGCAGTGGAACGCGATTGCCGGCAATGTCAGTCAGCTCGACATGACGCGCGACAACAAAGGCTATTCGCTGAAGTTGCTGGGACCGGTGCGCGAGGAATGGAGCTTGAAACGCTATCTGAAAATCGTGGGTGCTGCGACGATCTTGATGCTGGGATTGTGTGCCAGCTTAGTGTTTCTTCGCGAGTGGCGAGACACAACCGTTAAATCGGCCGACGAGATTCGCAAGTTGATGCAGGGCGTCCCCGTCTTGGGGAGCGTGCCGCGGTTCGATGCCACCCAAATCCAACTCGATCCGAACGCCGCATTGCACCCGTCGCTGTGTTACTTCCATCGGCCGGGTTCCGCCGAAGCCGAGTCCTATCGCACGGTCCGTACGGCCTTGGTCGTCGGCCTGGACCCGGACAAACACAAGGTCATCCAAGTCAGCAGCCCCGAACCGGGAGATGGAAAATCGACGTTCATCTCGAATCTGGCCATCGCCCTCGCGCAGTCGGGCAAGAAAGTGCTGTTGCTGGATGCCGACTTGCGCCGCCCGACCATGCATCATCTGTTTGACGCTCGGCAAGAAACGGGCACAGCCGAAGTGCTCGCCGGTGAGATTCAATTGGGTAACGCACTTCAGCAAAGTCCCATCGCGAACTTGTGGCTGCTGAGCGCCGGCAAGTCACCGCCCAATCCGGCCGAAACTCTGGCCTCGCCGCGTTTGGAATACTTGTTCGCGACAGCGCGGTCTGGCTTCGACTTCGTCCTGGTCGACACGCCGCCGTTGTTGGTTGTCAGTGATCCGTGCATTGTGGCCAGCCGTACGGACGGCCTGCTGCTGGTCGTGCGGACCAATAAAACTTCCCACGTTGCGCTCAGACAGGCCAGTCGACTCATTCGGCAACACGACATCCGTCTGCTGGGAACTGTGGCCAACGCGGTCGAAAGTCTGACCGCCGGCAAGAACAGATATTCTGGCGGCTATACCGATTACCTAAAACCCAATCAACCGGCCTTGCGTCCATCGTTAGCACCGGAAACTCCACGAGGCGTGCCGGCCTAATAACGGGTAGCGCGGCCGAGCCGCAAATCACAAATCCGAAGTTCCAAATCTCAAGGAAATGGAACCTCGAAATCTCAAAATGTCTGTGGCCGCTTCGATTGCAAAGTTGCCCGCAGCATTTTTTGAATTCTTGGGTGCTTGGGATTTCTTGCCTGAAAAACAACGCCTTCGGCGTTAACGATGTAGCACGCGAAGCCGCAGGTATGTAGCCGTCTCCGCTCCGCGTGACGAGCCGAACGCTTGCCACGCTTTATGAATGGTTCGGTAGTTCACGTGGAACGTTGATGGGGCCAAACTTGCTGAACCCTATCAGTTCACCGAAGAAGTCCAACGAGGCGAGGCCTCTGACCGAAGGGTCCACCGACCAAGGTGTCGAGGTCTTGCTCCCATCCGTGTGGCCTTCTTAGGACGCGTGCAAAAACAATTTCCGGAAATCGTTATCGGATGCCGCCTTTATCCCGAAGGGGATTGCGTCTCATAGCCCAGGGTTGTCCGCGATAGCGGACTACCCTGGGTGGCGTGGACAGTCGCGTCTCTACCCTGAAGGGGTTGCGTCGTTCAGCGATTGTGGATGACGTAACCCCTGCGGGGTAAATCGACTGTTCGATGACGTGACCCAGGGTAGCTCGCTTCGCTCGCAACCCTGGGCTATGAGACACAATCCCTTCGGGATAAAGACAACGGAATTAGTTTTTGCACG
>JAYVSP010000504.1:0-5927 GCA_043775215.1 Planctomyces sp.
CGCCCTGGGCTATCGAGTTGCACCCCTTTGGGGCGAAAAACAAGACTGCGCAACTTCAAAACTCACGCTTCGGGTTAGCTAACGCGAGGACGGTTTCAATGTCTCGACGAAGGCCGCGTCTTCGGGACTGGCTAGGCCGAGTTGCAACACTTCAATCAGTCGAGCACCGTCTTCCGCCAACAGGGCGGCAACGTCGAGCCACAGACCCGGGAAGACTCGGCTGCGATGCAGTCCGTCGGCATCCGCGGTGATCGGCTGAAATTCATCGTCGGCGTCTCGCGTCCACCAATCAACGGCTTTTTCGCGAACTCGCCAGACCAAATACTCGCGCACTCCCGCTTGCCGATATGACTGGCGCTTTTGCCGAGAATCAATCGACACGCTGCTGGCCGAGACCTCAACCACCAATTCGGGAGCACCGCGCAGATAACCGTCTTGATCAATCCGTGACTGACCACCCAACTCGGCCAAAATTCGCAACGCTGCATCTGGCTGGACGACATCGTCCGGGCTCAGCCGCACCGTGCCATTTGTCAGGGAGCGAACGCCGCGAGTAACCATCGCGTAGTAGCCGAGAAATGTTTGAACGAAACTATCCGGTTCCGCATGTTGATCGACGCGAACAGCGGCAGACATGTAGACGACTCCATTGATCAGTTCAGCCTTCTTCAGATCGGGCATGGCGTTGTAGCGGCGGAGAAACTCGCCGGCGTTCAAACAATCGCCCGGCTCCAGTGGCGGAATCGGCTCGCCCATCGTTCGGGTTGCCTGCTTTTCGCGTTCAATCCAAGTCGTGCTCATGGTGACTGACTTTAAACGTGCTCTCCGAGGTTGTCGAGGTTGGCAGTCTAAAGGACTATTGTCACGATCACGGCATGATGACAACAATCAGTCTGCTTCAACAATTCAAGGGGCTTTCGCGGCGCGATCGTCAACCGGAGTTGATGGACCAGCCGGACGTGGACCCGGCCGAACACGCTCTGGCGTTGCGTGGCTTGGCGCGGGTCAATTGGTGGAGCCGCAGTGACGCGATCTTTTGGCCGACGATTCGGGAGTTAGCGCGTGAACAGAAGTCGGAACCGCTCCGAGTGCTCGATGTCGCTTGTGGCGGTGGGGATGTCACGTGTGCTCTGGCTCGACGTGCGCGCCACGCCGGACTGAACGTGCGATTGGCCGGTTGCGATATGAGCGAAACCGCTCTGTCGATCGCTCGGCGACAAGCGGACTCAGCGGGCGAAGCAATCGAGTTCTTCCAGCACAATGTGTTGAAGCAACCGCTGCCGGCTCGATTTGATGTCGTGCTTTGTTCTTTGTTTTTGCATCACCTCGACGAGACCGACGCGGTTGCCGTGCTGCGGTCGATGTCGCAAGCGGTACGGCGAGCGGTGTTGATCAACGACTTGGTGCGCGGCCGATGTGGATACTTGCTGGCCGTTTTGGGAGGCCGCCTGTTGACGCGGTCGCGGATCGTGCATGTGGACGGTCCGCTGTCGGTCGCGGCAGCCTTCACGCCTGACGAATCGTTGCAACTTTGTGATCGAGCCGGGTTGAACGGTGCGACGATCTCGCGACACTGGCCGCAACGGTTCTTGCTGACGTGGAGACGGCCATGACCAGCGATTGGGATGTGATCGTCATCGGTGCTGGTCCAGGCGGATCGGTCGCGGCGCGGCAGACCGCATTGCTCGGAAGACGCGTTTTACTACTCGACAAGAAGCACTTTCCGCGACGCAAGGTTTGCGGAGGCTGCTTGAATCATTCGGCGGTCGCGCTGTTGGAACAGATCGGACTGGGCGACGCGGTTCGCGAATGCCGCGGCCCGGAATTGACGCGTTTTGAAGTGCGAGTGGCCTCGCGCCGGTTGTCTCTTTCGCTGCCGAGCGGCCGCGCGGTCTCTCGCATGTGTCTCGATCAACGACTCGTCGAAGAAGCAATCCGCGCGGGTGTCACGTTTCGCGACGGCGTGAACGCGACTGTTGGCGCGAGCCACGCTGATGGGAGATATGTTCAGATTCGCGACTCTTCCCCAAATCACTTACCCGGCCGGGGTCAGGCACCGCAGGATTCTGTATTGGCGGAGGAAGATGTCTTTGTTCAACAGAGTCGCTATCCACCAATTCTGAATTCTGCGGTGCCTGACCCCTCGCTTGTGAGTGCGAAGGTTGTCCTCGTGGCCGATGGCTTGGGGCATCCGAGTTTGAGCGGCTTGAGTGAAATCATCGACCGGCCAATGAGAAACGCTCGCGTCGGAGCAGGCTGCGAAGTGCGCGAGTGGCCATCGGAATATTCGACCGGCACGATTCACATGGCGGTTGGGCGCGGCGGTTACGTCGGGTTGGTGTGTGTTGAAAACGGAGCCTTGAACGTCGCTGGAGCGTTTGATGTGCGGATGCTGCGCGAAGCGGGCGGTCCGGCGCGAGCGGCAGCAAGCGTATTGACTGATGCGGGTTTTCCGGCAATCCCTGCACTGAGTGACGCGGAATGGATCGGCACGCCGGCGCTCACGCGCGCGACGTGGCCGGTCGCGGCGGAGAGGTTGTTCGTGCTGGGCGATGCGGCCGGATACGTCGAACCATTCACCGGTGAAGGAATCGGCTGGGCATTGTCGTCGGCCGTGACGATCGCTCCGTTGGCGAATGCGGCCTGCACAGCCTGGTCGCCGTCGCTCGCAGATGTCTGGTCGCACGAGCACGCACGGCGAGTTCGCAATCAGCAACACATCTGTCGAACGCTCGCCGGACTGCTGAGATCCCCGACATGTGTCAGGTTTGCGATGTTTCTGTTGCCATGGACGCCGAGGCTCTTGCGGTCGCTTGTCCGTGGCGTCAGCTTACCCCAGGATTCTCAGTTTGATGTTCCTGTGCTTTAGGTCGCTTCGGTCCCTTTCGTCCTTTTCAAGGGGCAAAAGAAACCAAAAGGACGTAAGTGCCGCGCAAAATATCAACCTGAATATCAATCAACGAAGGGACTCGAAGATGGCAAGTTGGCTCCAAGGATTCGGCATGGCGGTGCCGGAGCATTCGATCTCGCAAGCAGACGCGGCGGAACTCGTGCAGCCGTTCAATTCCGAATCGGAAGAGCAAGCTCGCGTGCTGCGCGGGTTGTATCGTCGTGCGGGAGTTCGGCGACGGCACAGTGTGGTCTTGGAATCCACAGACTCCAGCGGGGATGCTCGGCAGTCGACCTACCAGCTTCCCAGCGAACAGCGACCGCACGGCCCGACCACAGCGGAGCGAATGCAGCTTTACGAACGACATGCCGGGACTTTAGCCACGACGGCGACAAAGCAGGCGTTGCAGGCCGCACACATCGAAGCGGCTGACATTACACATCTGGTGACAGTCAGTTGCAGCGGCTTTCATGCGCCGGGGTTCGACATCGAATTGCTGCAATCGGCCGGACTGTCGCCGAGCGTCGCGCGAACACACGTCGGATTCATGGGCTGTCATGGAGCTTTGAACGGTTTACGCGTGGCCGATGCTTTTCTGAAGGCCGATCCGAATGCCTGTGTGCTGCTGTGCTGCGTTGAACTGTGCAGCTTGCATCATCAATACGGCTGGTCTCCGGATCGTATCGTCTCAAACGCACTCTTCGCAGACGGCGCGGCAGCAGTAGTGCTGACGAGCGAAAAGACAATCCAGGGTCAGGCACCGCAGAATTCAGAATTGGCGGAAGGAAGCTTCCCGTTTCAACAAAGTCGTCATCCGCCAATTCTGAATTCTGCGGTGCCTGACCCCTCGCGTGGTACGTGGCGGCTCATCGGATCGGGTTCAGTCGTACTGCCCGACACTCGCGCGGACATGGGTTGGCGGATTCGCGATCACGGTTTCGAGATGACCTTGTCGGCGCGCGTGCCGGATCTCATCCAACGGCATTTGCGGCCATGGTTGAGCGACTGGTTGGGTTCGCGCGGTCTGGCGTTGGAGAACATTCGCTCATGGGCCTTTCATCCGGGTGGACCACGCATCTTGTCGGCCGCGGGCGAAGCGCTCGGCCTGCGACGCGAGCAGTGGGCAGTGAGCGAATCAGTGCTGGCGGACTTCGGCAACATGTCGTCCCCGACAATCTTGTTCATTCTCGACCGACTGCGTCAGGACATGGCTACGGGGCCGTGTGTCGCGCTGGCTTTTGGACCCGGACTCACGATTGAAGCTGCGCTGCTGGAACGACGTGGACCTTCAGAAGTCGTTAAGTCGTCGCCGTACGCGTAAGAGTTCGACTCCTGTCTGGAAGTGTAGCCCGCTGTTGTCGCGCCGAAGTTTCGCGGAGCGTTCGCCCTCGCTGGCGCCTATTGAAGTTGCGCAGTTTGATGATCGATGTATCAATCGAACATTGTGAGAAATCAGACCCCTATTATCTCGGATTGTCTTCATCCGTGTGGGCTTCCCATCCGTGTGCTTGTAGTTCGCGTGAAATGGCTCAAAAATCCGACGAACGCGAACTACAAGCACACGGATAGGAAGCCCACACGGATGACAAGCCGAGCGGTTTGCGTTCGATCCGCCGTTGCTGCTTTACTCTGTGACAAATGCAACGATTCATTGAAATCTCGATCGGTCGAGTCGTTCTGATCCACCAAATGCGCAACTGGCGCGTCGGGTGAATGTGTTCGGCCGGCTGCGACAAACGGACGAGCGGCCGATTCCGATCACCACGACTTTGGAGTTTCGCGATGCGACGATCCCTGCCGGTGCTTGCGGTCTTGTTGATGAGCATTCTGACGAGTCGCCTGGCGGCCGAGAAACCCATCACGGTGCCGAAACCTTGGGTGGTCGCACATCGTGGACTGCTCAAGCACGCACCGGAAAACACGCTGTCCAATTTTCGAGCGTGTCTCGAACTGCGGTTCGGATTCGAGGTCGATGTGCGACGCACCAAAGATGGGCATCTCGTCTGCGTGCATGACGACACGGTCGATCGCACGACCAACGGGCGTGGGAAAGTGAACGAGCTGACGCTAGACGAACTCAAACATCTCGATGCGGGAGAGTGGTTCAGTCCGAAGTTTGCTGGTGAGTGGATTCCGACGTTCGATGAGGTTCTCGAGGTCATCAAGGCTCACGGCAGCGATTCGACGTTGATCGCGATCGATCTCAAAGTGCCAGACATCGCAGCGGACTGTGTGCGCGCGGCCAAGGCGAAAGAGGTTCTGCAGCGGTTGTTGTTCATCGGGACGACGATCGAACAACGGTCGGTGCGTCGCGAACTGAAGGAGGCCGATCCCAAGGCGCGAGTCGCGGAGTTGCTTTTGGAACTGCAATCCACCGCGCTGCGACATTCGGAGGCCGATTGGGTCTATTTGAGATTCATTCCGACGACGGACGAAGTCACGGGAATTCACAAACTCGGCAAGCGAGTCTTTCTGGCCGGGCCGGCCGTGGTCGGAGTCGAACGGTTCAATTGGGAAGCCGCGATGCGGGCTGACGTGGATGGCATCCTCACCGATTATCCGCTCGAACTGGCGAACACCGTGCGGGACATCAAAACCTTCGATTTCCCTCCTCGACATCATGCGGCTTTGCAGTTCGATGAGATCATGCGGCGCTACATTCGCGAAATGCCGCAGTGGTCTCCGATCGGAGCCACGCTGATCGGCAATCACCTTTACGACCACGAGTTGGATTACCTGGACCCGATGTTCCGGCAACGCGAACGGGAGTTCTACGAATGGACTCTGGCAAAGCTGAAGGAGATTGATCGCAAACTGCTACCACGCGATGACCAGGTCGATTACCAACTGCTGGTTCAGCAACTGCATGGCGACTTGTGGCGGATCGACGAGCTTCAAGAGTGGGCATGGAATCCGGTCCTCTACACACAACTGACGGGCAACGCGATTTACGGATTGATGGCTCGTGACTTTGCTCCGGTGGAAACGCGATTGATGAATGTGGCCGAGCGACTCGAAAAGCTGCCACGATTTCTGG
>JAYVSP010000505.1:0-3899 GCA_043775215.1 Planctomyces sp.
CGGCGCATCAATAACTGTCGTAGCCGAAGTCGCCAGACTTCGGATCTGAACTCTGGCGAGTTCAGCGACATCGGACAGTTATTTCTGCGCCGGTCCTAAACACTGGTGGTGATGAGTTATGGACACCGCCGCGCGCCGATCGGGAATTTGGCACGCATCAGTTCCGACAACGGCCGCTCATGGAGCGAACCGCTGATGATCAGCGACGGCGCGAAGTCCAGTGACATGGGTTATCCATCAACCGTCGAATGCGGCGGCGGCACGTTGGTCACCGTGTGGTACGAGTTGTTGGTTGGCTCACCGAACGCACAATTGCGTCAAACGCGGTGGCGACTTGGCGAGTGATGCGCGGGGGGATTGAGTGGCTCGGATGAACCTGGAACCCAGGCCCTTTTGGCTTGGAGCATATGCCTGATGTGGTGTGCTCATCCGACCCACAAGGAGTCAGGCTACGGTGGGACTTCAGTTTACCGCCAGCGTTGCGATCTCGGCGGCAGAGAGTGCTTTATTGAAGAGAAACACATCGTCCAGACGCCCCGAAAACGGTGACATGCCGTCGTCTTGCGCACCGAGGCCCAAGCTGGCATTGTTGGGACCGATCTGAAAGACCGCGCTCCGGCTGCTTTGCAGGCTACCGTTGACGTACAGCTTGATCGTCGTTCCGTCATAGGTCGCGGCCACATGCATCCAGGTCGTTCCGTCGGTCGGATAAGTGGCGAGTGAATCCACCCGAAATGCGTCGGCCGACGACATCTGATTGAAGCGGGCGAAAACCGATCCAGCACTGCTGAGCGACAATTCGAACCCATCGACCGTGTTGATGCGAGCTTTCTTGGCCACCACTTGCGCTTGACGACTGGTTGGACTAATCCATGCCGCGATTGTGAGCTGATTGCTGAAATCCAACTCCGCGCGATCCGAAACGACAATGCGATCTCCGTTCCCGCTGAATTGGAGTGCCGTGTTGATGCGGCCGGTCGTCGCGATCGGATCGCCGACGATCACGCCGTTATTTCCCTGTCCGGAGGAATCAGAGACGACTCCACTGGTGATTGTGTCCAAAGTCCAGTGTCCGATGAGTCCGCTGCTTGTCGCTTCAGCAGCGAGTGCGGGCGCAGTCTGGCCCAGTGCTGGAGCAGCCGCGAACGAACTGGTGTAACTCACCGTTAATGCGGGACGACGAGATACCGTGGATGACTCGCTCGAAGCGAAGGCGATCCCGTCACTCGGATTGTAATCCTGGATGGCAAATCCAAAATTGGTGCTTGGGGTATCGACCCACTTTTGCAGTACGGCGATCCCCGCCGAGTTGAGATCCACGGTGGCAAGACCGGTCGTCACTGCATGCAAGACACCCAAGACGGTCCTGCCGCGATCCGCAGTTCCTTGAGCTCCCGCCGTCGCCCACTTGGAGCTGGAGGCATATTGGTTCCAGGTCGCAGATGACTCCGACCAATTTCGTGTCAATTCATACAGCTCGTAGGTGGCCGCCGACGCATTGGTGACGTAGAGCGTGAGCGAACCCGCGCCGATCGTGCTGCCAGCAGGAATGGAACTGAGATCCCATTTGATCAGCACGGACTCGTCGGGCGAACCGTCCGCTCGAATCGTCGTATTGGAACCACGGTTCGAATTGGAGTAGAGCTTTTGAAGCATTGTGTCTCGAGTTCCCGAATAGCCGGCCCCGTCCTGGAAAGAGACCGTGTTCGGGTTTGAGACTCCCTCTGGATTTACGGTGACGGTCAACTCATCAAAGGACGTGAGTTGCCCGTCACTGGCTGTCAGACGCAACACGTACGTCCCAGTCTGGCTGAATGTGGCTGTCGTTGTGGCTGCATTCGGATTACCGAATGTCACTGTTCCCGAACCATTGGTCATTGTCCAAATGGTCGTCAGGGAGGCACTTGGTAGGCCATCGTCCGTGACAACGCCGGTCAAATTGGCTTCGCTGGGGAATACAACTGTCTGGTCCGCGCCGGCATTGACCTGTGGAGCTTGCTCGGTGGGTGGCGGTGGATCGACGGGAAGACTCAGCAGCGAGCTGTAGGCTCGGCTACTAGTGCTGGCCATCACCAAGACCTCATTTGTGACACTCTGTTTGGTGCATGTGACGTTATTCACGGTTCCCGAAATGAGCGTCCTACTGGCTGAGAAGCTGATGTTATTCAAAGGCGTTTCGCGGAACACGATGTTTCCACCTGCTTCCGTCGTCGTGTACATGACCATCAGGCGATTGATCGCTTCATCCAGTACCACGATCGGGCGCGTGCCGGATGTGTCCACGTTATAGAGCGGATCCCACGTTCCCGATGGCCTACGAACGAGAAGTCCAATTCTAGGAATTCCGGAAGTGTCGTAGCCTGTCTTGATCGCAGCGTACAACGTGCCATCAGTAGCCACCGCGAGGTGGACATGGTCGTCAGCCATCCCTGCGCCGAGGTTGAGCGCCGATTGTTCTGCCGCACTTTCCGTGGCAGACCAAATCGTGGCATCGCTTCCGTCCTGATGCGTCCTGAACTGAAAGCGTTCCAAATTCTGATTCGACCAAAGCACACCCACCGAGCCATTCGGCATTGTGATTATCGATGAAATGTCGTCGGTCGTGATGCCGGAACCAATCGTTATCGGACTGCTAAACGACAGATACGGCGCATCGCTGTAACGAACCTCAATGGTGGTACTGACATCCGAAGCGATCCACATGCGGCCGGTTGAGTCGATGGCGAGCGTTGCCGTTTCATCGCTGGTGGCCAATGGCGCGTTGACAAGTCCCGGACGTTGCGACCAGCGGCGATAGGAGCCGGATCCATCCGAAACGTATTCGACCGAAGCCAATTGCGTCAGCGATCCATCGCACAACAGAATATGCGTGACGTTGTCTTGCGAAAGAACATCGGCCTTGACGTTCGTGCTCGTGGAAATCTGCAGCACGTGGTTCCAGGTTGTGCCATCCAGCCGCCAGATCCAGGTGCCGCCGCTATCGGGCATCACGTTCCACCAATGCCCTGCATATGTCCACAGTTTTGATTGCGGCTTTTCACCGGTAATCTCGCTCACGGAAAATGAGGTGAGCGGCGTGATTGTCCCGTCGGAGAAGTTGGTCGTCGCAGCCAGTGCCGAGACGTCTCCGGAGAGCATCTGCCGATCCTCAAGCCGCTCGATGGTATGACCGCGAAACCACAAGGCACGCCGCCGTTGCGAATGCCCCCAACGGCGAAATTTCGTTGGAATTGTCCACATCATCTCGCCCCATGGTGAATTGTGCGGATTTTGCAGATTTTGCTGCCCCTAAAGGCGTCAAAATCGGAACAATGAGTAAACCAGGAAGACTTAAAGTCAGTTTGGAATATATGGTGCGACTGTGTCAATTGCAACGTTTAAGATGACTGCAACGATTAGAAAGCTTCGCAGGAGAACTTGGACAGTCAGGGCTGTTGGGGCTCCGTCCCTTCCTGGCCGGAGTCACAACCCGTCAAGCTGTCAAAAAGCGGGGGGCCTTGATCAGGCGGGAGCAAGCCGGCGGCGACCGGCGCGGCGCTGACCCGCATTATTTGCGAACCGACGCTAGCCCGACGCGTAAGCATGGGACTGACATCAACTTCCCTCGCTCGCGCGTCGGGCTAACGTGAAGCAGTCTGCATCAGAGTCTTCTGACTGTTCTGACCACGCGGCCGGAGGCTGGGTTGCGACGTGACGAGTCGTATCACCGACTTGCGGTTTCCAGACTCGTTGCGAACTCTGTCAGTCTGTGCGGAGGGAGTGACGGAGCCGAATGTTTGCAAACTATTCAGAGGCCAAAGATCAGTAATCGGAGGTCACTCGCGGCGGGGGGTGTCGCCTGACTCTCAGTATTCTGAGGTCAGTTTCGGCGCGCCCCCGTTGCGAGAGTCTCAGTGATT
>JAYVSP010000506.1:0-3613 GCA_043775215.1 Planctomyces sp.
CTCACAGCGCCCTGCGGCTAATAAATATGTCATCCGCGTCCGCGCGGAGAATATGCCGTACGGCTACCGGAAATCTCAATGAAACAGAAGTAGCCATCAGACCGATCCAGCAGGATCATGGCGGGCAGAATGATGCAACCGCAACGCGATCTGTGCGGAGATGATTCTGCCCTTCATGATTCTGCCAAATCATTGCTCACCTGATTCGTAAGTTGTTTACTTCACCAGCTTGGCGTCCGCCAAATCGAGATGATCGGAGAGATCCAAATTCCCGCCGAAATCGACGAGCACTTCCAAGTTCACGACCTCGGACACATTCAGGTCGATTGGCCGCGGCGGATCTTTGGCGCGCACGTCCGTCTCGAACAGAACTTTTCCGTCGCCCGAGATGACGAGCCGGCAATCGCCGTTTCCGTTCGATGCCACCAAGTGGTCGATTCCGGCCAATGCTTGGAACCGGCGATACTCGCCTCCCAGCCGATACCGCAGCAGCGTTTTCGACCGCACGCATAAGCCACGGACAAACACGCGATTGCCCAACCGCAGCGAGCCGCCGTCCATGTTGGTGTCGCGGCGGAATGGTTCTAGGTCGATCAACCCAGGCGTGTACTTCACCTCGCGCGGTTCGAGCTGCGACAGGTATCGCAGTTTTCCCTGACTCAGATCGATCGCCTTGAGCTGTCCCAGCGGCAGCGTGAGCGACGATTCGGATTTCGGCCCGCGTGTCGCGATCAGTTTGCCGTCGGATCCCGCCAGGCTGGAGGCCATCAAGACGTCGCCGTTCGCCAATTCGATGCGCACGGTCGGAGCCTTTGCGGTACTCGGCCGTTGAGCCAGCAGCAGTCCGAAGACCTTGTCGCGCTTCGTCGAGACCTCCTCGCCGTCGAGCAGAAACTTCACCGATTTGTCCGTGACCTCGACGATAACGCCGTCGAGAAAGTCGAGCGTTTCTTCCTTCCGCACGACCAGCAAGTCCGACTTCCGTTCCCGTTCGACGAGCTTGTTCCACTGTTCATCCACGCTCGTGAACCGGTCGGCGAACCGCAGGCTCGTCACATCCGCCTGAGGCACCACCACCTCCCCCAGCACTGACGATGTCAACTTCAATTGCTTGCCGCTCAGAGTGACTTGCGAGCCGCTCAGCAGCGATCCGTCCGACAACGCCACCATCGCCGCTGATTTTTCAAACTTCGTAGCGGCTGTCGCTTGAAACCGAATTTCCAACACTTCGCTCAGCGCAATTTTCTCTTCCGTCCCGCCCACCGAGATCGCCACTCGCCCCGCCGCCAACCCACGAAACTCTCCAGCGCGTGGCTCTCCCTGCAACGTCGAAACCTCAACCGGTTCGGCGGCGAAGGCCACAGCCAGACTGACCAGCAACAATTCAAGTCCATTCATCATTCGTCGTCTTTCAAATCCTGCGTTGTCGTGGCGAACGAAACTACTTTGCCGTCGCCAACCGTTAAGTTGCCTCTGAGTGCAAGCTGAGGTATTCGCGAACCTCAAGTTGCATTCGCTCAATTTCCGCGAGGAACCCGGACGATGCGGCGCGGTAATTAGCAACGCTCATTGTCTGCTGTCGCATTCCCGCCACTTGGTCTTGAAACCAGGCAATTCGCGCCAGCGAACCACGAAGTTCTTGCTCATTTGCAATCACGATGAGTTCTCGATCCTCAGATTGGCAGACCGTGATTTGGTGAAATGGTGACGCCGCGTACCTCTTGCGGGTGAACACGAAAGTAGTCGCGGACCTCAAGCTCCATACGCTCCACTTCCGCTAAAAAACCTGACGCGGACAGGTGATAGTTGTAAGGATCGGTTTCGAGCTGACGAAGCAGCGAAAGTTGTCCATGAAGAAACTCGATTCGTTTCAGCGTCGTCCGAAATGCCAAGTCGTTGGCAATCATAATTATTCCTCCGAATCCGTCGGAATCGTAAACGGTGGACTCCAAGCGTTTGACATTACGCCGCCGTGCGGGTTGGCCTGATGTTTTCGAAACTCAACGCCGACTCGTACCTCGCCAGGGACATTTTGGAAATGCGTTTCAAACCGGCCGGCACGCCCCGGGTGCAGGACGATCATTGTGGATCCGAAACCACACCATCCACCCTGTCGGTCCTGCCACACACCATCAACGAGACGTTGTGGAACATAAATCGGGGAAACGGTTCCAATTCCCAGTGGCGGCGAAAACGAGTGCGAAACATAGCCGAGATAGTCGAATTCCTGGTCGGCGGGATTGGCCAGAATCAATTCCACTTTGACGAATCCGTTCTTATCGGGCTTGCTGATCGAAGACACAAAAATTGCCAGTGAATCATCGTCGGTAATGATTTCATCATTGACCAACAACGATTCTGCTGCGACCGATGTATCGATACTGATGGCGAAAATGTCGGGGACGGTGCGTTTGGGCTGTTTTGCCTCTGGCCGACAACTCGAAAGTCCAACAACCGCCGCGACCGTTGCCAGCATCGCGGCGGGCAACCGGTCGATCCAATTTCTTTCCCCAAGTTTTGGCCAAAACCATCGCATGGCTATTTCCCTGCCGGTCGATTCGCCAGTTTCTTAAAGTACTGTTCGATGGCTTCGCGATAGTGGGACGGGAAGTTGCGATTGATGACGTTTTTCGCTTCCGCCGCTTTCTTCGGCGGCAGCGTGCCCCAGCCGGCTTTCTGGCCGATGTCTTTCTTGTCGACTTCGCCGGGAGCGGTCGCGCCCTTCACGGAACTGTCGCCGGCCGCACCGCCGGACTTGTTTTGGTTGCCTCCCTGCCCGCCGCCTCCACCGGCACCGCTTTGTTGCTGCTCCACCTTTTTGATGATCTCGTCGAGCCACTCGATGATTTCTTCTTCGACCTTTTGCGTCTTCTCGCCTCCGCGACCGAGATTCAAACGGCGTTCGACATCGGCCATTTTCTTGGCCACTTCGCCGAGCGATGCTTCGCGCAGTTGCTCGATGTCATGACGCATCAACGTGGCGATGGCGATATACCGAGCCGGGACGTTCTGCGTGTTGTCCAACAACAGACCGATCGTCTTCATCGCGTCAGACTTCTTCAGAAGCTGATGTTCGCAGATCGCTTTTTGAAAAAGATAGCCGGCCGGATCGACAACCTGCTTGGGGTCGATCGTGGTCAGCACGTCCAAAGCCTCTTCGTACAACTGCCGCTGAGCCAAAAATCGTCCGACGAACAGCCGCAGATGTTGCCGAGCGAACTCAGTCATCGAATCGGTGATCGGGACCACGTCGCGCGGCCAGGCGGCGATGGGCATCGCCTCTTGGCAGGCTTCGACCACTTTCCGAGCATCGGCGTCGGCGATCGCGAGTGTGCGGATCACGCGCTCAAAAACCTCTTCGGCAGAGAGTGTCATTTCGCCGAACGACCACTCTTGAGCGATTCGTTCCACGATCGCTTTGTCCGTCACGCCCCGTTCGACGATCCACTGCATGATCCGCGTGCGAACGTCGGCGGCGGCAGGCGGCGCGAAGACGGAATCAGCGGCGTCAGAAACACGCATCCCCAGCGAAAACATCAATAACAGGAGTGCCGCCACACTAACCCGACGCGCGAGCGAGGGCGAACGCTCCCTCGACGTTATTCGCGACGGA
>JAYVSP010000507.1:0-5269 GCA_043775215.1 Planctomyces sp.
AGACCGAAGTCCCTGACGACCGTAGACTGGCCCGACCGCGACGCTCGCCATAACCTCATGCTACACAATCGGCAGTGCCATTCGGGTCAGGACTCTTTGTTTCGCTGCTTGGAAAAGAGTCCTGACCCCTTTATCCCTTTCCGGCGTGAAGTACAGCGGCATCATCGCCATCTGAGTCGTGTTGATCCAATCCTCCACCTGTTGCACGCGAAGATCAAACCATGCGTCTTGCCATGCTTGATAGGCCGTATTCCAATCCTTTGTGTGTTGGGTGATTTGATCGGCGGCCTGCGATCCTTCCAGACTCACCTGCGCGGTGAGTTCACCATCCGCTGTCGTCAGCGCGGTGTTGACGGCGCCGAAATCCGTGTCCAATTGGTTCAACAGGGGAGCATTAAGGGGGGAGCATTAAGGGGTCAGGTCTCTTTGTTTTGTCCATTGAAAAAGAGACCTGACCCCTTTTCTGCCCCCAATTCGATGATCTTCCCGGCGTGATGCTTGAACGTACCGGTGACGATGCGGAAGGCTCGGTTGTGGCGGATTATTGGGCACGGCTCGATCGCCAGTACCTTTGCGGGGCCTTCGATTCCGAGTTCGGCGAGTTGCAGTTCAATCGTTCCACCAACTTCGGCACACAGGTCTACCAGCCAATCCAGGGGCCGCAGCAGTTCGACGTCGGCCGTTGAACCATCAACTTTCGACGCAAGCAATACAATCTTTCGCCAACTTAGCGGATCGACGGGAGAGCAAAAAGGGGTCAGGACTCTTTGTTTCGCTGCTTGGAAAAGAGTCCTGACCCCTTTATCCCTTCCGACGTGATCGCCCAGTGAAAAATCTTCTTCGCCGGTTGGGTTTTCGGAGCGGACGGATTGGCCGACTCGGTAGTTTTGGATTGGGCGGACGGCGGGATGCCAGGAGGGCTTGGCTTGGTAGAGGCACAGGCCCGACGCGAATACTCCGCTGAAGAAGATCAGCAGTGCGGCGAGGCTGATTGATGATCGGCGGCGAATGGGTTTGGGCTGAGTGGCGGTAACCTTGCGCACGGCAGGCAGAAAAGGGGTCAGGTCTCTTTGATTGGTTCCGCTGAAAAAGAGACCTGACCCCTTTTGTGTGCTCGATACTTCGGGTCGCTGATACTGGTCAGTAATTGGTGAAATCGTGGCTCCCATTCCTCTTTTCGCCAGTACGACTGAACTGCGTCCTATTTTCTCACCCCGTTGGAAAAGAGACCTGACCCCTTTTGCCTTCTCCTTTTGCCTTCCCTCACCCCGTTAGAAAAGAGACCTGACCCCTTTTGCCTTCCGCTGCTTGGAAAAGAGTCCTGACCCCTTTATCCCTCAGGAGGCTCAAGTAGTCGGCCACGGTCATCGGCAGAAAACCTTTGTGCGACGCTCGGCGGAGGCGTGCTTCGGGAGTCTGTCGGCGAGCCGGTCTGGTGGCTGTTTTTGTGGCATGGGTCGCGGACGCCCCTTTGACCTTGTGCTCCGTGACCGACGCAGCATCCAGGTCACGAGCCAACTCGATCGGACTCAACCAACCATCGGCGGCGGCCGAGTCGGCTCTCTGAGGCGAAACGGTGTGATCGGTGCCACGACACGGTTTCGCTGACGCCGAGCGTGTTGTCTTTGCTGATTCCGCAACCGCGACCGCCGACTTCAACGTCTGAATCCGATCGTAGGCCGACGTGAACTGGCTCGTCTCGGGAGTCTTCGCCACGCCCGCGCGGATCGGGTTCAAGTCCACGTACACACAACACGCCAAGAGTGCCGCCTCATCCAACAGCGGCTGACACTTGAAGCGTCCCTCCCAAAAGCGGCCGGTGCATTCGTCCTCGCGATTCGCCTGCCGAGCGATCGGTTCCGCCAGACAGCGCATGAACCACGACACGCTCGACAACCGCTTCCGCCATTCCTGGACCTTCGCCGCGTCCGACAGCATCGCCTGCAACTCGTCCTCGCGCATCTCCGCCGGTGAGCCCTTCTCATCGCGCCGCCACGGAAACAACCGCCACCAACGCACCGCCACTTCCTCGTCCGACCACTCCCGCACCACATCCGGCCGAGTCCGCAAGATCGCGTGCAGATGATTGCTCAACACCGCGTAGCCCAATACGTCGATTCCAAACTCCCCCGCCAGAAACTCCAACCGCTGCCGAATCCACTCCCGCCGATGCTCAAACGACTTCCCGGTCACCTGATCCTTCCCGCACAGAAACGCTCTCCGGACACAGCGATTGATGCAGTGATACAGACCACCGCTCGCCTCATCCAAGACAGACATCCGAGGTGTCCGAGCCATGATCCTCTCCCTTTCCTGCTGACCGAGTGACACATACCTAACGCGCATGCCGACTGCCACATCCTCCGCGGGAGGGGCCGGAAGACTGTAGCGAACCTGCCTTGCGCCGTCAAGTTAATGGATGGCCCCTTCCTGCCCCTTAAATGGACCTGTCCCCTTTGTTTGCCCCCTTTTCTCACCTGCCTCACCTGCTTCCTCCACCATGTGCGCTACGTCTAGACTGAGTTCATCATTTAGAGACGCCTCATTCTTGTATGCCTCAAGCAACACGTGACGCATTCTTTGTGATACACATAGTATCGGATGTGGCACTAACTGTCCTGCGTATTTCCCAATTCGTGTATTGGTGGAAAACACATTCGGAATACGTACATCGCGATTACATGTCAAAAAAAGCTCGGAAATTAAATTAAGTCCGGCCCATTCATGTTCAATGCAAGAAAAATGTCCTTCGGGATCATCGTGAAAATAATTGAGACCGAAACGTGACGGGGGAACGGCAGTACCGAACTGCGGAATTGCACGTAGTTGATAAATTGCATTTGTCCGCTTCTTGGCACCAAGCACTTCGACTTCGTCAATCAGACACTCGCCGATGTTATGCTTAACAATACAGTCTGCTAACCGCGCCGACACAATCAGTTCGTTGGCAAGCGTGACCGCAATATGGAACTGACGTGGAATTGATCTTTGATCAATTATCAGGCGACCTACCTGGAGTGCTCCGTAACCGCATCTCGCACATAAGTGCGTCTTGTCGTATTTCGTTCCGTGCTCTTCACCATAAGTATCGACGTGAAGATTTACTCTGAGCCTAAAAAGGACAGCCTTTTCAAGTTCATTATCTTCATATTGGCGTGATAGGCTCGGCCAGAATAATGGGATTCCAGTTCGAGCAAAATGTGCCGAGCTATACTTTTTGAGTATGCTGACGAGCGGATCAGACACTTCTAGGACTAATCGCCTGACAAATGGGGCGAACCCGGAAAGCAGGCTAACTCCTTCACCAACGTCTTCACCTAAATGCTCTTTCGCCCATTGTTCTGGGACTCTTATGTCCAGAATCTCTTTCATCTCATTGGGAATCCAATAATTGAGAATTGTTGGTATATAATCTGCATTTGTTGCCAAATAAACGCATCCGAGTATGGTCCACCATTTCTAGGCAGCAACGTGTTGAATGCATTTGTAATAAGTTGATGGTATGCCGCAGGTAGGAGCACGAGGGCTCGCCCCTGAATCAGATTGTAGAAGGCCGCTGGAGGAGCACCAAGATATCGCGGCCAGATAGAAGAGAAGAAAGGACAGGCACTTTAATTGGCGGTTGCCGACGATGCCAGACAAGTCGAAAAAGCGATTGAATGCGAACAAGCGGGAAGTCACCGGAGCGAGAGCGGCTGCGTGACTTGGCGACGGAGTGGTGAGTGGTCGCGGACTCGCCGCTCCGACAAAACGACTATTTCGCCGTGGCCCCACACATAGCCGGATCGGTGATTGAGTGACGTTCGGAGCGATTCCGCTACGCCACGGGCGGTGGCGAGGTGAGCGGCGAGCGGTGCCCCAGATCCTTGAGCCAGCGGCGGCCGGTCGCGGTGGCGGCGTCTTGCAGACGGCTCACCGAGCCGAAGAAGTTCCCCACCAGCTTCGCGCCAGAGAAGAAGCGCCGCAACGTCGCTTCCCACGAGTCGGCGTCGATCCGCAGTCGTTCCAGCAGCGGAGCCGCCGCACGCGAGACCGACTTCTTGCCGGAACGCAGCAGCCGACTCGACCAGTCCAGCAGTTTGAGGTAGCCCGTCAGCGACAAACCCTCCAGCATCCCGATCCGCTTCGCCCCGCGGCGCGAGCGATTCTCGATCGGGCACAGCCAGTGATCGTGCTCGTGGTCGCGCGAGCCGACATACGGCGAGTCGCTCGTCATGGCCGCCAAGCGGCCTTTCGACTTGACGTGCTCGACACGCGACTTCACCGACGTATGCTCCGACTTCTCCGGCACCGCACACTTGCCGGCGGCCACCGGGTTCAAGTCGATGTACGCACAGGTCGCCAGCAAGCTCGCCTCGTCCAGGATCGCGATCGACTTGAAACGCCCCTCGAAAAACGCCCCGGTGCAGTCGTCTTCGCGATTCGCCAGCTTCGCCAATGGTTCCTTCAAGCACTTCATGAACCAGCCCAAATCGCACAACCGCTGTCGAGCCTTCGTCACCCACGCCGCATCGTCACGCCGAGCCGCAATCCACCCTTCGCCGACCGGCAGCACCTTCCCCGACTTGTCGCGCGGCGGAAACAGCTTGGCCCAGCGCCGCACAATGTCCTCATCGCTCCAGTCCGCCGCCAACAAGAGATTCAGCCTCAACAGCACATGCAAATGGTTATCCATCACCGCAAAGCCGCAAACGTCGAGGCTAAAGATCGCCGCCAACTCCCGCAGCCGGTTTTCAATCCAGTCCTTCCGATGCGCAAACGACTTCCCCGTGACCGCATCCTCCCCACACAAAAACGCCCGCCGCACACACCGCGAAATGCAGTGGTAATACCGAGTCATCTCCGAGTCCACCAAATGCTTCCGAGCCATCGTCATCATCTCTCCCCTTTTCCAGGCCCAACACCAACCGGGGCGGACAATAGCGTCACCCGCATCGCCAATCAAGGAACCGACAAATAAAGTGCCTGTCCTTTCTTCTCTCTTCGTCTTCCTCCTCACGCCGTCTGCGGCGACGATGCCACACGAAACCACCGACTCCGATCAACATGCAAATCGACATCCAGCGTTGTTCGTGCGATTCGACGGCCAGTGGGGGACTGACTTCGATGGAGCATTAAGGGGTCTGGAGCATTAAGGGGTCAGTTCTCTTTGTTTTGTCCATTGAAAAAGAGACCTGACCCGAATGGCACTGCCGTTACTGTTTTGCACATGGTCGGCGCGCAGCGGTAGGACGCACGCGCGAGGGCGTGTGCTATAGGGCGTGGGGTT
>JAYVSP010000508.1:0-3236 GCA_043775215.1 Planctomyces sp.
CGGTTATTCTCGATTGCCGAGCGAATCTCGGATGGCAATTCTCCAAAACGTTTCGTGAGTTGCCGCACCAAAGTCATCCGTCGCGTTTCTAATGCTCCCCTTTCAATTCCTTCCTGATGTCCTTCCTGATGTCCTTCCTGATGTCCTTCCTGACGTCCTTCCTGATGTCCTTTTTCGATCAAACTGTCTGCAATGGTTTGTTTCATGGTATTGACCTCGTAGCGATGAATGTCGGATTGCACGGAGTTTTCAATCGCCTCACTCAGAGGCTGTTGTTCGTTGGGTTCCCGTTCGTGGGCCACGAGAGCGTGAATATACGACAGCAAGTCTAACCAGCGAAGCCTTTCTGTGTCGGACATTTTTTCGAGATGCCGAACCGAGCGTTGGAGCAATTGTCGAAATTCGTCTGTCCGGACATGTCGTTGTTGAATCAGTTGCAGCACCGCTCCAAAGAAACCTCCTTTGGCCGTCAGTTGAGCGGCGGGCAGCTCTGGCAGGTTGATGAACAACGGAGCTTCGATGCCTGCCGTGACTGTGCGGAACTCGGCACCCCGTTCCATCAGATCCGAGACCGACCCCAGCGACGGCCAAGGCCGAGTCCCGGTGTAGAACACGATGGGCAGCACTGGCTCGAGCCGAAATTTCGCCAGTGAGCCGTGGCGCTTCGCCCACTGCCGCTTCTGATAGTTGAAGATCTGCAGTTGATACTCCGTCAGCCGCAGCGGAATCAGCCGGTCGGGTTCTGATTGATGCTCGATCAAGATGTAGATCAGAACGCGTTGCCGCAGCCGCCGGCCGTCCTTCGACAACAGCGGAGCACTCAGCACGATGTCCGACTCGATGTGTGAGTAATCCCGTCGGACAAAATGTGTCTTCACCAGTTTCAGCCGGCGAAAGTCCACATACCGGACCAGTGGCGAGCCAGTCACCATCAGCAAGTCACGAACATTTCCCGGATGCTCCAGCAGCAGCTTGATGCCGTTCTCTTTGAAACGCCGCACCAATTCGCGCAATCTGCCGATTCGAATTCGGACTTGATGTTGTTTCATCGGCCATTGCCTTACTCGCCTGTGGTTGAGGCACCGTTCCCCGCACTGCGGCGTCCACTTATACTGCCCGCCATAGACACACACTAACCGGAAGCGTGAAATGTTTAACCGCACGCCGCAGGCACGCGCGGGATCGGTCATCGGGGGCCGTACGCGCCGCGCGTGGCTGCATTAGAAGGAATGTGGATATGAATCGCCTTGGAGCCCTTTTCGGAACCCTGTTGATCTGCGTGTTGATTGTGATGTCAACCGGCGCATCGGCGGCCATCACGCCGGAACAACGCAAAGAACTCAATCAGATCAAAGACGACATTGGTGACGTCGCGAAACTTATCCGCGAAAAGAAGTATGACGAGGCAGGCAAGATGCTCGATGACTTCACTGCGAAGCTCGACAAGCTTGGCAAGGACGCCGATCTCAAGCCGGGCGATAAGTCGTTGCTCCCCGTGCAGGCGCTTATCGAGAAACAGCGACAGACGTTGCTCAAAGCCAGTGGCATGGGAAAGGGCAAAGGTAAAGAGGACGCCGAGGAAGTCAGCTTCACCAAACAGATCGCGCCGCTGCTGAAGTCGAAGTGCCTGAACTGTCACGACGACAAAGCGGCGGGAAAGTTACAGCTCGATTCGTTTGCCGACATGAAGAAGGGGGGCAAGAGCGGCCCGTTGCTGCAAATTGGTCAGCCGCTGCGCAGCCTCATCATGGCTCGGCTGGTCGCCCCTGCCCCGCAGCGCATGCCGAAAGATGGCGAGTCGCTTTCCAAGGAAGAACTCGAACTCGTCGCCAACTGGATCAAGCAAGGCGCCAAGTTCGACGGCGACCCGACCGATGAAAGCACGAAGCTCGCCGACATCGGCAAACCCGCGGCCAAACCCAAGAACACCAAACCGGTGAAGATTGCGAAAGCCACCGGCAATGAAAAAGTAAAGTTCATTCGCGATGTCGCGCCGGACATCGTCAGCCTCTGCACGCGCTGTCACAGCGGCACGAATCCGCGAGGCGGATTTCGCATGGTCACCTTCGAAGACATCATGCGCGGCGGCGACAGTGGTGAAGTCGTCATTGCTGGCGATCTGGAAAACAGCCGCTTGTGGGAATTGATCAACGGCGGTCCGCCGCGCATGCCGCCGGGGCAATTGCGCATCCGCCGAGGCTGGTACGACAAGCTCAAGATCTGGATTGAAGAAGGAGCCAAGTACGACGGCGACGATCCGAAGATTCCGCTCGCGCGACTCGTGCCCACCGAGGAAGAGTTGATCCTGCAAAAACTCGCGCGGCTGACTCCGGACGAATTCTTTGCCAAGCGCAAAGAACAGACTCAGGAGCAGTGGAAGAAAGCATTGACGAAGGAAGAAGCTCAAGAGGTTGAGACCGCGGAGTTGTATGTCTACGGCAATGCGACTCCCGAACGTCTGAAGCAAATCGCCGAATGGGGCGAAGAACACGCAAAGCTGCTCCGCACGACATTCAAACTCTCGCACGAACTGATCTGGAAAGGGAAGCTGGCGGTCATCGTCTACAAAGATCGCTTCGGCTATTCCGAGTTCAGTCAGACGATCAACAACCGCGAACCAGACACGGCGATCGTCGGGCATTCGATTATGACCACCGGACACGATGAGGCGTACATCGTGATTCAAGACGTCGGTGATACCGGCAGCGCGATCAATCCCGACACGCGTTTGAACCTGATCGACCACATGACTGGCGCGTTCCTGAAACGTCAAACCAAACCGATGCCCGAATGGCTCATTCGCGGCGCGGGGTTGGCGATGGCCACGAAGGAGGTCGGCACAGACAACGAGTTCTTGAAGGGCCTGAAGTCCGCCGCGTTCGACGCCCTGCGTGGCCTCGAAAAACCGGACGACCTTTTTGGCGAGGGCAAGTTCTCGCCCACCGACATGGCGCCCGTCGGTTACACGTTGGTCTCATTCATGATTCGCTCCGGCTCGCTGCCGAAGTTTGTGCAGTTTGTCGCCGAGTTACAAAAAGGGACCGAACTGAAAGCCGCAGTGGCCAACGTCTACAAACCCGAATCGGCTCACAGCTTGGCCGCGGGCTATCTCAATTCGCTGGGCGGCTCCGGCGGCGCGGTGAAGAAAAAGGGCAAGAAGTAATCGAAGGCGATTTGGCAGAATCATTGCGGGGCAGAATCATGGAACAGGAACGACTGACTCCTCTCCATGATTC
>JAYVSP010000509.1:0-7518 GCA_043775215.1 Planctomyces sp.
ACCGGCGCATCAATAACTGTCGTAGCCGAAGTCGCCAGACTTCGGATCTGAACTCTGGCGAGTTCAGCGACATCTGACAGTTATTTCTGCGCCGGTCCTTAGTGTGAAATCCGCGCAGGAAAACAACGTCGCCAGTCACTTCCGAATAACGACTTCCGAGCCGACATCGAGAATGTCATAGACCTCGGCGACGTCTTCGTTCAGCATCCGGATGCAACCGCGTGACTCGGCCTTGCCGATCGAGTCAGGTTCGATCGTCCCGTGAATCCCGTAGCTGTCACCCAGGTCCAGCCAGAATTTCCCGAGCGGGTTTTTTGGATTGTCGCCGGCAAAAACTTTTCCGTCGGGATCGGTGTACTGCGGATTCGTGACCTTGTTGCCGACCTGGAACTTGCCGACCGGACTGGAGCCATTCTTACCAATGCAGACGCGATAACCGCGGACGTACTGCCCTTGGTGATGTACCACCAGTTCGAAGTCGCTGAGCGTGACGACGGCTCCAAATGGACCGTCGATCACTTTCAGCTTCTGTCCTTCGCGCAGACGCCGCGGATCGGTGCGGTTCAGCTTGGCCAGAAACTGCCAGGGAACGTGATGCTTCGCGGCGATTTTGCGGAGCTGGTCCCCAGGTTGCACGACATACGGAGGCTGCACGTGCGGCTGCGGCGAGAAGTAAATGGCGTTCGCACTGGTGTCGATCCGTTCTTGTAGGCGTGATCGCTGTTCGGGCTGCTGCCAGTAAATCTTGGACAATGCTCGGTGAGCTTCAATCAACTGGCCGTTCTTGAATTGCCGGTCGATCCCGGTCAAGTCGATTGCCGATGCGTTGTCATTCGGACGCTTGGCAATGCGGACGGGAGGTTCGTCGAGCGAATCAATAGCCGGGGGTTCAGCGGCCTCGGTGGGAGCTTCGGCACTCTTCACGGTGGGAATTTCCGTGAGCGGTTCCGCGTTCGCAGGTTGCTCGTCGGAAACCAATCGGAGTTCCGTGGAAGGGAGTGTCCGGCGCCCGTCGCTTGAGCGGCGTTCGGGCACCACGAGCAAGGCATCTTCCGATAACGGTTCTGTTTGCTGAGAAAGGACGTCAGCCGGAATGCCGCCGATGTCGAGCGGCACGTCAGACTCATCCGACTCGAACTCCGGCAGCGCGCCGGTGTCGTCGGTCGATCCGCGAGGATTGTTCGCGTCGATGATCGAGCCGGTTTCCGTTCCGCCGAATTCAATGGGAATCCAACCGCTGCGAATCGACGCGAAACCGGCGAAGCCCAACAGAGCGATCGTCAGAACTTTGGGAAGCGACAACCAATGAGACATGAGGGAATCGTTCCTGGAGGTGGGCGCGGTTATGAATGGGATTTATGGGAACTATGAGAGGTATGGGATTGATCGGACTCGCTGGTCGCATTCGTCCCATTCGTCCCATGAAATGCCCATCAAAGATTTCTGAACCCTGCGAAATCTAGCAGCCATGAGGAATTTCGACCAAGAGATTCTCGACTGGGAAGGCAAGGGGACTTGGGAAAGAGTCGAGCTTTGCAAAAGCATCGACTCGGCAATCTGGCGAAAGATTACCGCCTCGGCACTCCTTCGATTTTGACGATTAGCTCGACTTTTCCGATTGGATTGAATTCAACGGTCCGGAAAGTCTGATCAAGTAGGACGACAGTAGGGTCGTTTTGCTGTGTTGTCGTGGTGGCTTGAGTTCCGTTGACCACGACCTGATTTCAAATCTCAAATCTCAAATTTGAAATCTCAAATTTCAGATTACCCAAGGATGGGGCTATGCGATTCTTGTCTTGGTTGGATGCAGTTCGCACACGAATCACGGAGCGAGAAGCCACCTCGGCGCGGCGACGCGAGAAACCGGCGGCAGTGGCGAGTCAGCTTGAGTCTCTGGAAGGGCGATCGCTGTTGTCAGCATCCGCGCTGATTGTTGACGGCGAGCTGAATGTGATTTCCGACTCGAACGAGAACATCGAAATCGGATCTCTGGGGGCGGCCGGATCGGAGACGGTGCAGTTGCTGATCAATGGCGTGGTCGCCACGACGGTCTCTAGTGTTCCGACCAGTGCGATCACGTCGATCGTGGTTCGGGGCGGCAATCTCCAAAACACGATCGATCTCAGCACCGTCAGCCGCGCGACATATCCGAACTTGCTGGGGATCGAAGTCGATGCCGGTCACGGTGCCGACACGATCTTGGGCAGCGTCGACATTGACGAGACGCTTGAAGGGAATCACGGCGACGATTTCATCTCCTGCCAAGACGGCGATTCGACCGTGCTGGGTGACGACGGCAATGACACAATCGACGGGGCCGGCGGGAATGACAGTCTGCTCGGCGAAGACGGCAACGACAGCATCACGGGCGGTGACGGCGACGACACGATCGACGCGCATGACGGCGACGATGTGGTGGATGCCGGCGCAGGAAATGACAACGTCGTCGGTGGTGACGGCGAAGACACAATGCAGGGCGGCGATGGCAACGACACGCTCAATGGCATGATGGGAACTGACGAGATCGATGGCGGTGCGGGGAACGATTCGCTGCTGGGTGGATCGGGTAACGATTCGCTGCTGGGAAGTGGCGGCGACGACACGATCATTGCCAACGACGGTCGCGATACACTCGACGGCGGCACGGACAACGACATCTTGGACGGCGGCAATGATGAAGACTCAATGCTCGGCGGCGACGGCAACGATTCGCTGGCCGGCGGCGCGGACAACGACCTGATGCGCGGCAATGGCGGGGCCGACACGCTGCTCGGCGGCGCGGGCCAGGACACATTGGAAGGAAACGAAGGTGACGATCAACTGCGCGGGCAGGGGAGCAATGACACGATCTATGGTGGCGCGGGCTTCGATCTGCTCGACGGCGGCACGGGCGATGATTTTCAGGACGCGGGAGAAGCGCCCTCCGAACCTGTGCCGGTTGCACCAATCCCGGCGCGGCTGTTCGCAGTCGCCGATGACGGACGCAACTCGATTGTTGAACTCGATCCAACCACCGGACGCGAGCTGAATCGTTTTGCAACTCCGGAACCGATTAATGCCAGTGGAGACGCGTTGGCCTTCGACGGCACGAGCCTGTTCTTTTTGAATGGCTTCGGCACGAACACACTTTGGGAGTTGAACCCCGATACCGGCTCTGTGGTTGATAGTGACGTCGTTCCGCGGCCGACGAATCAGCGGTACGACGGACTCGCCGCGCTCAACGGGTTGATCTACATCCAGGACGCGGTCAACGATGACATCCTGATTTACGATCCGGTCAGCGACGGTGTCACTCAAGTGCTCGATGTCAACGCGGGGAATCCGGGAACGAATTTGCTCGGCGGGCTGGCGGGCGCTCTCGATCCAGATCGGCTGATCGCGACGTTGGCGAACGGCCGTTCGGTCGTGGAGATCAACCCGCTGACCGGTCTGATCACGAGCCGCTTCACGCCGACGACTCGCGCGGCGGGAAGCTATAGCGGCGTCGGAGTGGTTGATGATTTGATTTATCTGGGGAGCAGTCGCGTGACGGCGACATCGGCGCTTCGTGTGTCGGCGGCACTCGACGTGTTCAATCGTCAGGGCAAATTCTTGGAGACATTGGCGTTGCCATATGCGGTCTCGGCAATTGGTGGCGATGATGTCGGGACATTCGGCACGCCAGTGATCAGCGAGGGTCAGTTCGACATTGTGCTGAACTTGCCGGGCAATCTCACCACCTCTCAGCGAATGATCCTTGAGTCGGCGGCAACGCGCTGGGAGTCGATCATCAAAGGCGATCTGCCAGATGTGCTCGTCCCCGGCGTGGGGCTGATCGACGACCTAGTCGTCAATGTACAGGTGAAATCATTCGATGGTCCGGGCGGGACGATGGGCCAGACGACAATCGACGTGCAGCGGCAGGACACCTTCTTGCCAGCAATGGCCACGATCGAGATGGATGCGGAAGATCTAACTCAGGTGGAGGCGGACGGACTGCTGGACGACGCCATGTTGCACGAGTTGGGTCATGCATTGGGCTTTGGAACTGTCTGGGCTCAGGCCGGTTTGATCGCCGGTGCGGGGACGTCGAATCCACGGTTCTTGGGAGCACAAGCACGGGTTGAATACGACCGCCGCTTCAATACCACCGAGCCGAACGTGCCGGTTGAAAACGCGGGCGGGCCAGGATCGGCGAACATGCACTGGCGTGAGTCGCGATTCGGCAACGAACTGATGAGCAGCGTCATGAATCCGGGCAGCAATCCGCTCAGCCGAATCACGATCGCGTCGATGGCGGACTTGGGTTACCAGGTTGATCTGAATCAGGCGGATCAATACGCGCCGACGCGTGCGGTCAGCTCCCTGCCGAGAACCTCGACATCTTCAACGTCGCCCTCCGGCATGTTGGTGGTGAGCGCGTCGGGCCAACGTGGACGTTGGCTGTTGTCGAACGAACCGGCGGCATTGGTCCATTCACTCGCACCGGGAGAAGTGAGACCGTGGAGTGTGGCGAGATCCACGACCACGACAGGCGTCGCAAGCACGTCGACAGGTGTCGCAGCCCGGGTGGTTGTCGGAGCCAGCGCGACCTCAAATGTGGCCTCGTCCACACTGACCACGCTGGACTTCAGCGAGCGGCCGACCGCTTCGGCCGACGGTCAGTCGGTGGCGGGCGCGACGTTTGATTTCCAAATTGACGGCGTCGATTCCGTCGATGCGGTCTACAACACGAGCATTGGCTTGAACAGCTTGACCGCCGTGAATCTGTCCGATCCCGTGCTGGAAGGGAATGCGGCGGGAGTGCTGTCGGTCGACTTTGCGGCACCGGCGACGAGCATTTCGTTTGCCGTCGCACGGCAGACGACGAACAACGTGGCGAACGCGGTTCGAGTCAGTCTGTTCGACCGCAACTTGATGCTGATCTCAACCTCCACCGTCAATACGGCACTGCTGCGTAGTTTCTCGGAAGGAGTCTTCAGTTATGCGGGAACGACCGGCGTGCGACGCATGCAGCTCGACTTCACGTCCGCTCCGCCGACGGCCGCGAATGGACCTCGCTTTGCGATCGACAATCTGTCGTTTGATCTGTCCGGCGCGACCATCGCATTGGGGACCGGTGGTGGTGACACACTACTCGGCGGCGACGGCAACGACTCGCTGATCGGCAGCGACGCCAACGATCTGCTCAATGGCAACGCTGGCAACGACACGCTCGAAGGAGGCGACGGTGACGACAACCTGCAAGGGGGATCGGGCAACGATCGCCTCGCGGCTGGCTTCGGTAACGACATGCTCCGTGGCGGTGCCGGCAAAGACACACTGCTGGGTGATGCCGGCGACGACTTCTTTGTTTCGGCGCCTGGCGAGGGAATTGATTCGCTCGATGGCGGCGATGGTTCGGATCGCTTTGAGATGCGCGGCACCAAGGCCGCGGAGACGTTTGCGGTCGGGCAGAAAGCCGGCCGACTGACGGTCTCAATCGGCTCGACCGTGCAATCTTTGGAGGCGAACATCGAATTGGTGCAAGTGCTCGCCGCCGGTGGTTCGGATCGCATCTTCTTGCACGATCTGACCGGTGTCGGCGCGACCGAACTTCGACTGTTCGGTGGCAACGGCAACGATCGAATCATCGCCGATCCGAATGCCGGATTGAGCGACATTCGCTTGGCGATGGTCGGCGAGGCAGGAGACGATTCACTCGTCGGAACTGACAGCGGCGAGTCGCTTCTGGGAGGCGACGGCGATGACACTATCATCGGGAACGGCGGCAACGACACGATCGACGGCGGGGCTGGTGACGATTCGATGACTAGCGGTGCAGGAAATGACGTTGTCGACGGCGGAGAGGGCCTCTCGACCATCGAAGGAGGAGACGGCGACGACAGCCTGACCGGCAGCGTATTCAACGACGAACTCAATGGCGGCGCCGGCAACGACACGCTGATCGGCCTGAATGGCGACGACATCCTCAATGGTATGGAGGGCAACGATAGCCTGGTGGGTGGCGCTGATAACGATAGCCTGCTGGGCGGAAGCGGCGACGACACGCTCGATGGCGGCACCGACAACGATACGCTCAACGGTCAGGACGGCCGCGACCGCATCGACGGATTCCACGGCAATGACTCGATTGTGGGAGGTGCTGGCAATGACACGATCCTGGGCGGTGACGGCGAAGATACGATCACAGCCGACGGCGGCGATGACCTCATCCGCGCCGGAGATGGAAATGACTTGGTACTTGCGGGAGACGGCAACGACGTGATTCTCGGCGGAGATGGCAACGATACGTTGCGAGGCGGTGCTGGAAGTGACATCGCCTTGGGTGAGGACGGAAATGACAGCGTGGATGGTCAAGGCGCGACCGACACAGTGTCTGGCGGCGAAGGGACCGACACAGTCACTGCGTCAACGGGAGAACTCGACGAGTTCTTCCAACTCGATCCCAGTATCCTGGCGATACTGGCATAGCCCGAAATCGACGTGTTTGAAATTCATCATTCCTTCAACAATCAACAATCCTTGTTCATCAATCGCTACTCACATCCTCGAAATGCGAATGACGATTGACGAACAAGGATTGTTGATTGTTGAAGGAAGAATTCACCTGGCAGGCTCTTTCCGCCGCAGGATGAGTACCACGTCCTGTGTGGAAGGGCCGATCACGACCGGTTGCTTCAAGTCGTAGGCGAAATCATAGGTCGCGACGTGTTCCAATTCCGGCACTCGTGCCAGCAGGCTGGCCATCTGTGTCGCCGTGTAAGTGCGGTAGTGCATCTCGTCTTCAATGCGGAATTGTTTGGTCGGCATCCAGATATCGAGCGTCATTCCCAGATGTTCCATCCGCCGTGGCTTGTCGATCTTTTTGCACCACATCCGTGAGTTGACCTGCACGTGTCCGCGACGCGCAGTCCATGACTCTTCGTCGTCATGCGGACCGCGCGTCGGCAGCAAGTGCAGACCGAGTGCATAAATTCCACCGGGGGCCAACGCGGCGGCCATACACTTGAGATGTGCCTCGGCCGTTTCTTCCGTGGGCAAGTGGCGAAACGTATTGATTGTATTGAAGGCCGCATCGACCGGCTTTCTGAATTTGAAGTTGGCCATGTCGCCGACAGTGACCGACGCCGGGAAACCATGTTTCCGCAAGCGTGCGTTGCAGTACTCGACCGCCTTTTCATTGAGGTCATTGCCGCCGACTTTGAATCCCACCTTCGCGAACTGCCACAGCAAACGGCCGGTTCCACAAGCCGGCTCGAACAGCAAACGAACTTTGCGCGTCGCATGTTGTTCGAAACAGGCTCGCAAGAAATGAAACTCCGCACGCCAGTCCGAGCCAAACAACAGCTCGTAATACTGCGGAAAGTCGTAGATGCTGGCTTGAATGGTGTCGGGCATGGGGAGGCCAGGGGTCAGAGATCAGAGGCCAGGGGTCAGAGATCAGAGGCCAGGGGTCAGAGATCAGAGGCCAGGGGTCAGAGATCAGAGGCCAGAGGTCAGAGGTCAGAGGTCAGAGGTCAGGGGTCAGGGGTCAGG
>JAYVSP010000510.1:0-4164 GCA_043775215.1 Planctomyces sp.
CAGAATGATGTGGAAGCGCAATTCCTTTAGTCCCAACAACCAAACACTCTTCCGGTCTCAAAATCTTCTCACAAAAACAAGATTTGAAACGTTTGCAGAACAGAGAAAGCAGAAAGAAGTTTCATAGTTTGAAGGCTCCGAGAAAATCATGTGGGGGAAATCTGGCCGTGATTCAGAATTCAGAATGGCACCAACCGACATCGTTTATGCCTTGCGGATGAAGTGTGCCGCGTAGCTGCGGACCTGCTTGCCATTGAGCACATGCACGATTCGTAGTTGCTGGATCGTTTCTTGGCTGAAGCGATTGAGCGGAACGTGGATCAACTTTTTGCCGTATTTTTTGGCCAGGCGTCGCCAGCCGATACCGGGTGCGGATTCGCTGAGCACGGCGATGTGGCGGCACTGACTGTAGACGCAGGCGGCGGCGAGTAGGCGTTCTTCCAGAGTGTCGGTGAAGTCGAATTGGCGGTCGGTCCAGACTTCGGGGATCGGGCGTGGCGGAAACAAAAACATCGCGCCGCCATAGATCGAACTGCCGATGCCGGGACCAACCATCTCGCTGCGGAAATCGGTGGCGAACAGAGCCAGCGTCGATTCGTCATTATGCTCGGCCATCCAGGTAATTCGCCACGGATACTCGCGCGGATCGGCCGGCGAGTCGAAAAACATCAACACGCAATCGAGCGTGCCGCGAGTCGGCGGGACGATCTTCACATACAACTCACCGGTGTGCCAATTCCGCAGCGTCTCGCGAATGTCGAGTCCGTCTTTCAGACTGGTCGAGAATTTCTCGCTGCGGACTAAGTCGGCTCCCAGCATGGCCAGCGCGGTCTCTTTCACGTGCGTGCGGAATTTCTCGACGGCCACATCTTCTTCCGGCCACGAGCACTGATGAAACGGATTCCAGCGCATTCGCCATTCGGCCTGATCGATCAGCGGCGGCTTGGGTTTGAGTTCCAGCGACCGCCACGCAATCGCCTGTCCGGGCAGCCGGCTTTTCATGCGCACGACGTCACCGTCAGGAAGCTGCGCTGCACCGGCCGTCATGCGGAGTTGCGGCCACGGTGCCGTGGGACAGGTTTCCAACCTGCCCGTTTCCTTTTCTTGTACCTGATCTGTTTCCGCTCTCGTTGCCTCGTGTCCAGGAGTGTCATGGGCAGGTTGGAAACCTGCCCCACGATACTCGCGAGCCATTTCTGCCAGTGTGATCGCGAACTGGTCGCCGGCGATTTGTTTGGCGGCCAGTACCAGCGAGTACAAATCGGGCGTCATGCGGCGTTCGATCAGGCACAGATTGCGGACATAGTGCAGAAACGTCGCGAAGGTCTTCGGCGACAATTTGCGAGCCCGCGACTTCAGCTCGCGGCGGTAGCGGTCTCGCGTGGCGAGCAGCAATGCTTTCACGCCGTCGATTGACAAATTCTCGTCATCGTCCAGCGACCGCCGAGCTTGCTCGTACAAGCCGGTGATGAACGGCAATTCGCCGAGCCAAAACACATGCGTGCGTTCGTCGTTCGTGAAGAGTTGCGTTAGCTCGACGTCATCACTCTCGGCGATGTCTTCGCGCCGATCGAAATAAGCGTCCTTGATCCACGGCCAATCCAGCATGGAGCAGACCAGCAGAATGTTCTCGAAGCGGCCTTCGAGTTCTCGCAACCGATTGGCCATCCAGACTACGCGTGCTTCGGGCTGTCCGCGCGGGATCGTTGGAATGGTCGGCAGCAGCGCGGCGGCGAAGCGGTCAATCGACACCTGCTTGACCGGATAGGGATCGGGATAAAACGCCGGCAGACTGACGAAGTTCGCCGTTTCGAGATCGATGAACGCTCGCGGGAGATGTTCTTGCATCGCGATCCGCAGCGCGGCGATGACCGGCTGACAGGGATCGATCGGGACGTAACTGCAGGCACTCCGCTCGTCATCAGCCGAAATCGCGGCGGCCAGTTCGTCGACGGTCGGCTCGCGGTCATTGTCGTCAGCGAATGCCAAATCGCCCTCCGCGTAGCTCGGCGGCGAAAATGTTGGCGTCTCACGCTGCACGACCAGCGACAACTCTGGCAGCCAGGTAATTGCCTCCTCGACCTGCTCTTGAAACGAAGGCGGCAACGGCACGGCCAGGCAATCAAACGGCTGATCCAGCATGACGCGGCGAACTTCGATCGCCAGGTCACCACTGCCGTGAATCACCGGCAGCACCCAAATGCGCGGACTGAGTTGAAGAAAGTCGGAGAGCATAGGGCTTCTTACGTTGCTATGATCAGCGTCATGTTGGACGCACCGAAACAGAACTGGAAGTTATACGAAGAGTTGTGCGAAGCCGAACACGTTCGCTGGCTACGCAGTCTGACTCCGGAACAGTCTTGGAGACTCTATCGTTCCATGTTTCAGTTTGCCTCTCGTCTAGAGAGTATCTCCGGAGTCTCAACAGAATTGGAACTGGATCGTTGGGAAGAGAAGTTGGCAATTCGCAAGCGGCTGTGCGATCTCTTCGCCAAACGGGACAAGGTGCGGCGTGACTGACGAACTGACCAGAACTTTATCTGAGTTGGCAGCGTGGCTCCAACAGGAACGTGTTCCGTTCGCCGTCATCGGCGGAATTGCCGCGAGCCTTTGTGGCGAGGTTCGCTTCACGCGGGATGTAGGCGTGGTGGTTGTCCTCGACCTGGATGGTGCGCTCAACCTGACGAAACGGCTTTCGAGCGGTCCGTTTGAGCCATTGTTCGCGGACGTTGACGAAGTCGTTCGTACCGCGTTCTTGCTTCCGATTCGCCACGTAGCGACGACTGTTAAAGTGGACATCGCCATTGGACTTTCGGGATTTGAGCAACAGATTGTGGCTCGTGCCGATGATATCGATTTCGGAGATTTTGCCGCGCCCGTCGCCACCGCCGAAGACTTGATTCTGATGAAGCTACTGGCCAGCCGTCCGCGTGATACGGAAGACGTCGAAAAGATCGCCAAGCGACATGGTGCGGCGCTCGATTGGGAATACCTCATGGACACTGGACGACAACTTCAAGAAACGCTCGATCAAGATCTGGCGACATCACTTCAGGACTCTCGGATCGTTATTCGTCGCCGTCGTCCGACGTATGAAAGTTCGGGAGTCGGTTGGGGGATTTACAGCAGGAACACGCCCACCAGAATATCGAGAATTCCCATCAGGCTGGCTCCCGCGATGATGCCGGCGCAGATTGGTTCGTGGTTTTCGATCCACAGATTGCCGGGTGCATTTACTGCTTTCACGCGGCCGACGCCCAGCAGCCAAAACAGAAACGCTCCGGCGAACATACACAGCGACGAACGGAAGTCGATCACGAACGCCAAGCCCATCGCAACCGGCGAGAGCGGCAGCCGGTTCTTGGACATGATCCGACCGATCTCCAAAATCAAAGCGGCCAGGCTGGCGATGATCACCGCTGTCACGACGGACGACGGCAGTTGGCTCAGCCCTTTCGTGAGCACTTCGGCGACCCCTTTCCAGATCGTCACGGCCGGCATCGGGAAGTCTTTGGATTGCAGATTTTCAATCGACGCGGGATTGTTTGGGTCCACCCCTTTTGTGAATAACGCGAAGAACAAGAACGTACTGGCGATCGCACCGCTGAAGATGCCGATGATGTGGCCCACGGCTTGCTGACGCGGCTTGGCTCCCAGCATGTAGCCCGGCTTGATGTCCATCAGCAAATTGGAAGAGTTCCCCACGACCTCGGCGGTGATGCCGGCCGTCGCCAGATTGGATTGGATGTCTCCCGGCCGGACCAATCCGTAAAACAACTGCGTGATTTTGCTGGTGGCTCCCACGGGAGTCGTACTGGTCAGTGCCGTCGAATTGGCCGCGACCAGCGACAGAATAAACGTCAGCGGCAGTCCGACGAGCGTCGCCCAAATCGGCACGCCGAAGAACGAGTGCGCCATCCAGGCGGAAATCAGGCTCATCACCGGAATGCCTGCCAGGGAAATCCACAGCGGGAACTCGATGTCCTTCAGCAGATCGGTGCCGCTCTTCTTACCAGTTAGGCCCCGAAACGCGCTAGTGATGACATCGGGCTTCGAGAAAAACGCCGTGAACGACGCAATCACCATTGCTGCGACACCGGGCCACAGCGCCCAGATTGTGATCTGCCGCATGCCAAAGGTGATGCCGTCCGCCTTCGGCTTGAT
>JAYVSP010000511.1:0-5954 GCA_043775215.1 Planctomyces sp.
CAGACTTGCCTCCCCTACGAGCGAGATCGTTGCACGCGGATGCAACTACGCGACGCGCCAAAACAAGTCTCTTCACGACACTGAAGTGATCTGGCCCATCGCCCCCGAAGTCCGGTCACAGGCAGTTGTTGTCGAGCGCTTGCTAGGCGAACTGAAGTGGCTCGACAAGGCTTGGTCAGATTTCGAGTGTAGTTTGACGAAGAAAATTACCGACCAGCACGCCAACAACCGCGACCAGTTCGCGAGCCTCTTTCAAAGTTGGATGAGCAACGACATCTCCGAATTGGAATTCTCTTTTGAGAGAGCCTTTCGGTCGCTGCTGAGCAATCCGACGTCAACCGCTGAATTTCGGCAGGACGTGCGAAATGCCGTGTTGGCTTCCGTGCTCACGGCCTGCTGTCGCCGGATGCCGATCCTCGAACGCCAACGATTTGACCACATGTTTGCGGAACTCATGCAGAAGCATTTTCAAAGTTGCCAACCTGTTGGGCGTGGTGGCTACGGAGGAAATCAATTCAACACGTCGCGGCCACTCTACATCGCGCGTCTGGCCAAATTGTCCGGCACTGACTTGGCGCGGTTGCAGCGATCGAGCCTGCTTGGGTTGGAATCGAACGCGCAAGGCTTTGATCGGCTGACCGACATCTATTGGCCGTTACGAGAGCAGATTCCCAAACGGCCGGCGCTGCTCGTTGCTCGACTCTTCGCTTGGCATCCATCCGGTGGTGGCCGCGGCAATTTGGGAGCCGCGCTGCGAACCGTCGCGGCAAAATTGGAAACGACGAAGCGAACTGCCGCCACGAAACAGAAGGCGCGGGAGCGCATCGATTCCGCCTTCTCGCGTTTGCTGGAGGTCGGCGATTTGACGGATGCCGCACCCCTGCTGCTCGCATTAGTAAAGGAGATCGCTCGCGGCCGAGTGCGGATGGATTGGCTGTCGTTACTGACTGACTTGTGCGACTGGGATTCCCCCGGTCGAGAGATTCAACAGCGTTGGGCTACGTCCTATTTGGAAGGAGAACTGTCATGTTGATTGAGCTGCATTTGCTTCAGAACCATTCGCCCTCGAACCCGAATCGCGATGACCTCGGCGCACCGAAGACGGCGATGTTTGGCGGTCGCTTGCGAGCGAGGATTTCGAGCCAATGCTTGAAGCGTGTCATTCGCCGGTCGGCCAACTTTCAAGACGAACTGCGCGGCCACCTTGGTATGCGAACGAAGCTGTTTCCGCATCTGGTCAGCGAGCGATTGAAGACCAGTTTGATTCCGCTGGAAGAACATGCACGGGTCGTGGCTGCTTGCCAACGGATTGGAAAGAAAGAAGGCGGCACCGAAGAAAAGACAGCCAAAACCGACCTTCGCCCCAAGACGCCGCAGTTGATTTTCCTAGGACCGAATGATGTCGATGTTTTCGTTCAACGCCTCGAACGCGTTCGATTGGCGATGCCGGACAACTATGCGTTCTACCTGAATCCAGTTGCCAGCTTTAAGGAATTGGTGAAGGCGAGACTTGAGCAGTCGGAGATCCAAGACGAGAAGATTCAGAATGCTATCGTAGTTGCTGCGTGGTGCATTGCGACGTTGCGAATCCGCGACTTGTTCGCGGACGACGAACCAGCGGAAGAGAACTTGGACGGTACTCTATCCGGCAATGAGGATGCTGCCCCGGCAGCAATTACACCGGACGAGGAAGGCGCGACACGCTTGGTGGAGCGTTTAATAGCTCTCCATTTCTCAGCCCCAGCCCGGTTCAAAGTACTCATTAAGAAGCCGTCAAAGGTGGAGTCCTCTAAGTTGGACGACTCGTCGATGGAACGGCCGGACGGACAACGAAAGTTTGAGATTGATCTGTTGGAGTCGCTCAAGCACCGCGCCGTCGATATCGCGTTCTTCGGTCGGATGACGACTTCCGATGCCTTTGAGGACACCGAGGCGGCGATCGAAGTGGCCGATGCGATCTCGGCCAATGAAGTCAAACTCGAAGTCGATTACTTCACCGCGGTCGATGACGATCCGATGGCTGCCAAGTCGGGGGCGGCGCACGTTGGCACGTCGCAGTTCAACAGCAGCCTTTACTACAAGTACTTCTCAATCGACTGGCAGGCGTTGTGCAGGCAACTGGAAGGCGAGAAACCGACCGACGAACAGAAACAAACCGCGCAGTTATTGGCGGCGACTGCCGTGCGAGTCTTCATTCAGTCGGCTGTCTGGTTCGTGCCAACGGGCAAGAAGAAGGGGCATGCTCACAATGATCAGCCCGCTGCTGTGCTCGTGGAAGTGAAGAAGAAGCGAGTCCCAACCAACTATGCGAACGCCTTCGTGAAGCCCGCCACGGCAAGCGCCGACCGGGATCTCGTCGAGGATTCAATCGCTAAGTTCGGGCAGTACGTTGGGGCCGTCGCTGATGGCTATGGTATTGAGGCAGATCGTTTCTGGTACGCGCTGCGGGGCGAGCAACTCGAATACCGAAAACCGTTCTTGAGTGACGCGAGAGTTGAAGCGGTTGGTCATACCGAGCGCGTTGGTTCGATTGAGGGCATCATCAGCCAGACATTGAAGAAGCTCGGGCTAAGTGCTGAGACCATGAATACGCTCAGCACCGCAGCGCGTACCGAGATCGTGGAGGCGACGACATGAACGAACCGCTTCCGAATACGGTCTTCCTGCGTTTGGAAGGTCCGCTTCAGTCTTGGGGCACGACGTCTCGCTTCGTGGTCCGCGATACGGGTACCGAACCGACGAAGTCGGGAATCTTGGGAATGATCTGCGCGGCAATAGGATTGCGTCGAGAGCAGACGCGCAAGCGACTGGTGAAACTCAATCGCCTGGTCATGGGCGTGCGTGTCGATCGGCCCGGCACGTTGCTGCATGATTATCACACCGTCGGCGCTGGCTATGGCGTGATGGCCGCGAAAGGCATCCTCAAGGAGACATCGGGCACCAGCGAGTACGAGACGTTTTTGTCCCGCCGCTATTACCTCGCCGACGCCAGCTTTCTCGTGGCGTTGCACGGCTCGACGAGCTTGGTTTCCAGGATCGCATGCAGGCTGAGCGATCCCGTGTGGCCGCCTTTCCTCGGCCGGAAGTCGTGTGTGCCTTCGCTGCCAGTGATGGCGGGAACGGGCAGGTTCGAGTCGCTGGAAAAAGCACTCACATCACCGTCACAACCGTCGCGGCCTCGCTTGGCTGAGATCGACGAGTTGCCTGCTTCCGTGCGGCTCGTTTTGGAAGTTCCTGCGGGGCAGGGTCCATTGCCGCGAGAGGCGTTGCGTATTCCAGACTCGCCCGTGTCGTTTCCGCCGTTGGGGCACGATTCACGTTATGTCGTTGAGCGCTTCGTCTCGGTTCCTCACGGTGATCCGCTCCAGTCGCTTCCCGACCGGCCGGAGCATTTGCGCGTTGGCTATGGTTCGAAACATTGGAAGCAAGTTTCGGGACAACGACGCGACAGTGATCACGACCTCTGTGTGTTCTGCAAGCAGCCGGCTGAGACGGTGCATCACATCACCTACGAACGCGCGGGTGCCGAGTTGATAAGTGACCTGCGGTCGCTGTGCCATCTCTGTCACGACGCGATCACGATGCTGGAGTACGGCGCGGACATGACTCGCGACCGCATTGATCCGTGCGATCCGATTTGGCGCGACACCATTCGACAGCAGCGCGCTGCGATCATCGCCGACCGCATTCCGCGTCCGTTACGCAGCCACGGGGAGTAAGCCATGAGCCAACCGCTTTCGCTGTATCTGTCTCAACTCGTGGTCAACCTCGGCGACAGAAGCGACCGAGTCCGTCCCGGCTACAACTGGATTCGTCAGCAATACCGCGTTCATCAGCGGCTTTGCATGGCCTTCCCAAGCGCCGAGCGTCAGCAGCGCGATCCTGATTTCCTCGATCCGTTCTTTCCGGAGGAATTCCCACTCGCACCGCAAGGCGAACGTCACGTCCATGCCGCGCGAGACGGCCAACGCGGCTTCCTGTTCCGCATCGAACACGATCATCCCAAGGGCACCGTCATTCTGGTTCAATCGGCGACACGTCCCAATTGGGACTATGCCTTTCACAACGCGGAGTTCCTATTAGCAACCGCGCCAGAGTCACCTGGTTGGCAGGTCCGTTTATGGCAGCCAGATATTGAGAACGAATCCCGCTGGCGATTTCGCTTGGTGGCAAATCCGAGTGTCAAACGATGGACGGGGGCGCTCAAACCCGATGGGACGAAGAAGACTGTTCGACATGGCCTGATGGACGAGTCTGCGCAGAGACAGTGGCTGCTTGATCGAAGTGAAGGACGAGACAAGAGTGAAGATTGCAGCTCAGTCCCTGGGCACGGATTTGCCATCGACAAAGACACGCTAGCGGTTGAACAACTTGGAACGCTCAAAACGTACCGCTCACGGTCGGCGGACACGGCCTTGGCTCATCACGCTGTGAAGTTCGACGGGATTCTTCGAGTCACTCACGAGGAAACATTTGCAAAGACGGTTGCCTCCGGCATTGGCAGCGCGAAGGGGTTTGGGTTTGGGCTGCTGAGCGTGGCTCGTGCGACTTAGCTTGGGATTCTGATTCATCTCGCTCCCTTGCTCTGCTTGGGAGCGGACTCAATGAAGCTCTAATTTTGTGTCGCGAATCGAAAGGGATCATTTTGCAAACGGATTCACCACCAGCACCGAGTCGTATCGCACGCCATGCGACAGATCTTCCGAGTACAGCGTCGTCACGCCGGCTTCGATGCACGCGGCGAGCAACATGCTGTCCCAGTGGGAAAGGCTGACGCGACTGAGCGAGCTTTGGGGGCTCCTGAAAGTCAACTCCCTACAGCCACACGTTGGTATCAACGGCGTTCATGCAGTTGCTCCCGAGTGAATCGCTCGCCGTTGCTGACAAAGTGAACTTCATCGACTGATTCGAAGAACTTTTTCATGGCCTCACGTCGGCGTTGCCGAGTCGCCTCGTCCTCTTGAGGTGTCACAGCAACGGTGACGCGGCTCTTCTCGGGCAAGTCGAGAGGCTCGTCGAGTTGCAACGTTCCCGCGACGACGGTGGCGGTGCGTGTCTGAGTCATGGTCGTCCTTTCGCAATGTTCCTGAATCGGATCGCACTCTAACTGCCGACTGTGAATTGGCCATAGGGCAGTTCTCTGATTGAAATTGTGAAATTCTTACCGTTCAAGAAGGAGCCCTTTCATGCGTCAACTCGATATGACCGAACTGCCGCGGTTTAGCGATCGGATTAGTTTTTTGTATCTGGAGCACGGGCACATCGAGCGGGATCAGAACTCGATTGCGTATGTGACTCAGCTTGGGACGACGCCGATTCCGGCGGCGGATTTGTCGTTGTTGCTGCTGGGGCCGGGGACGACCATCAGTCATGCGGCCGTCGATCGGTTGGCCGATTGCAACTGCACCGTCGTCTGGTGCGGCGAGCAGGGGGTTCGCTTCTACTCGGCCGGTCGTGGAGGGACGCACCTTTCCACCAATCTGCTCAAGCAAGCGGAGCTGGTCAGCGATCACAAGTCGCGTCTGGCCGTCGTGCGCCGCATGTACGAAAAACGCTTTGCCGAAAAGCTCGACCCCAAGCTGAGCTTGGAGCAGATTCGCGGCAAGGAAGGGCACCGCGTCCGCTTGGCCTATCAAAAGCACGCGGAAGCTCACGGGGTCGAATGGAAGGGACGCTTTTACGATCCCAATCACTGGGACGCCGGCGATGAACTCAACCGAGCGTTGTCGGCGGCCAGTGCCTGTCTGAATGGCATCGTGATGGCTGGGATCGTCAGTGCGGGATACTCGCCGGGGCTGGGCTTCATTCACACCGGCAAGCAACTGTCGTTTGTGTACGACGTGGCCGATCTCTACAAAGGTAGCTGTCTATTTTGTGCGGAAACTGGTGCTGCGTGAATTGGTGCGATCGGTTATTTCGAGGTCATGGATGTCGGCAAACTCAAGGACGATGTG
>JAYVSP010000512.1:0-4369 GCA_043775215.1 Planctomyces sp.
GATGGGATTCGAGCAGGCGGCACCGATTCAGGCGGAGGCGATTCCCAAGCTGATGACGGGCAGCGATCTGATCGGACAATCGCAAACCGGATCGGGCAAGACGGCGGCGTTTGGGATTCCAGCGGTCGAGTTGGTCGATCCGAAAAGCCGCGCGGTGCAAGTGCTGATGCTCTGCCCGACTCGCGAACTGGCGTCGCAGGTCGCTGAAGAGATCGCGAAGTTGGCGTACTTCAAAAAAGGAGTGCGCGAGCTGCCCGTTTACGGCGGACAAAGTTACGAGCACCAATTTCGCGGACTGAAGGCCGGGCCGCAGATTGTCATCGGCACGCCGGGACGCATCATCGATCACATCGGCCAAGGAACGCTCAAGCTGGACAAGGTGCGGATGGTCGTGCTCGACGAGGCCGACCGCATGTTGGACATGGGCTTCCGCGAGGACATCGAAAAGATTCTCGAATCGGTACCGGCCGAGCGGCAGATCGTGTTGTTCTCGGCCACGATGCCGCCGCCAATCAAGAAAATCATCGAACGCTTCACGCGCGACCCGGTTCACGTCCGCATCGAAGCCACGACTCTGACGGTGCCGAACATCGATCAGAGTTACGTTGAAGTGGATTACCGCTCGCGAACCGAAGTCCTCTGCCGGCTGATTGACCTGTTCGACGTGCAGTACGGCTTGATCTTCGGCTTCACGAAGGTGCAAGTCGATGAGCTGACCGAAACGCTAATCGCCCGCGGATACAACGCCGACAAACTGCACGGCGACATGACACAAGCCATGCGCGAGCGAGTGATGAAACGCTTCCGCGATCGCAAGGTGGAATTGCTTGTGGCGACCGATGTCGCCGCTCGCGGATTGGACGTGGACGATTTGGAGATCGTCTTCAACTATGAACTGCCGCACGATCCCGAAGACTACGTGCATCGCATTGGCCGCACGGGCCGAGCGGGCAAGAGTGGCCGAGCCATCAGCCTGGTCACCGGCCGCGAGTTCGGCCGCTTGCAACAAGTCTTGCGATTCACGAAAGCAAAAATCGAACGCATCTCCGTCCCGCGCTTGGAAGACCTCGAAGAGAAGCACGCCAACCGTATGGTCGAGTCGCTACGTAATACGATTCAGGAAGGCAAATTCAAGCGGCAAGACAAGCTGCTCGAAGACTTGATCGAGTCTGGCCATGCACCGGGTGAGATTGTGTCCGCACTGATGCACTTGCTCGCGGGCGAAAGTGGCCGGTCCCCGGAACGCATCCGCGAAGACGATCCGCGACAGGCTCGTCCTGCGGTTCGTAGCGATTCCCGCCCGTCGCGCGGACCACGCGACGAATCGCGCGAACCGGCCGAGCGAGCTCGGCGCGGGTCTCCCGACCCCGCCGATCCGCGCGCCGCGAAACGCATCGACGAATCGGGGGTCTGGCTGAAATTCAACGTCGGCCACAATTACGGTGTGGCCCCCGGCGACTTCGTAGGGTGCATCGCCAACGAAAGCGGCCTGCCACGCACAGTCATCGGCCCGATTCAAATTCTGCCGACGATCAGCTTCGTCCAAGTCGCTGCCGAGCACGCCGAAACAATTCTAAA
Organism: Planctomyces sp.; assembly: GCA_043775215.1. Taxonomy (GTDB): domain Bacteria; phylum Planctomycetota; class Planctomycetia; order Planctomycetales; family Planctomycetaceae; genus SXKJ01. Next base: position 1,579 of record JAYVSP010000512.1, read on the forward strand.
AGCGGTCATCGGCACTCGCCTGCGAGGCCGAAACGTCAACGCGATGATCGCCGCTCCGCCGCGTCTCGACTCGCGCCCAGATCGCCCACCGACCCGCGAACCTTTCAAACCAAAACGCGACCGCAAGCGTGAATAACAGGCGATTCGGCTGGGCGAGCAAACTAAACCTCAAGCAAGCGAACTCGTGGGGCAGGTTTGTAACCTGCCCGTGAAATATCGCGGTTTTCAACATTTCGTGTTTCACTCGAAATCAAAGTCCGTGTTTGACGGGCAGGTTAAAAACCTGCCCCACGACTGCGACCTCGATTGTTTCATCGTTAGATGGCTGTCAGGATCTCGCCGAGACCGACGTCAAAGTTGGACAGCACATCACCGGTAGATCGGAAGAACCAGTCGTTGTCGGCACCACCGGTTCGTTTCTCGGCGACCGACAAATCGTCCTGTACGGTCGAACTGTCGAGCCGCGTGCTGCCATTAGCCCCGCCGCCGTTCTGCAAATTGGCAACTCGTGTGGCATAACTGTTCGCGCTGGTCCATTCGGCCATGATCGCGTTCAAAGCGACGAGATCGCTGCTGTGCGAACTGGTGTCAGCGATCAGGATGTCGTCGCCAAGGTTGTCGTTTGGCAGCGACGTGCTGCCCAGAATGTCGCCGCCCAATCCGCCAATCAACAGATCCCGGCCCTCGCCGCCGACCAACGAATCGTTCTGGGAACCACCGATCAGCACGTCATCACCTTTGCCACCTTGCAGTGTCACGCTGCCGAGCGTGAAATCATTCGCGATCAACCTGTTCGCACCGTTGCCGCCGACGAGATTCGCAGTCTCGACACTGCTGAGCGTTAACATGCCGAAGCCAGCCGAGACTAATGCGGTATCCGTCAGCGTCATATCGGTGTCACGACCTGCTTCCACGCGATCGCTGCCACCCAAACCACTGAGAGTTCCGGTTCCCGTCCACGCTCCCACGTTGAAGACGTTGTTGCTGTAACCTCCGGTCAAGTTCGCGATGCTGATTCCAGAAAGCTGCATGGTGAGGACGGTGGTCGTCCCGCTTTTCAGAACCAACTGTGTATTCGTTAATGTGAAGTTCGCATTGCGATCAACGGCAACCGTGTCACTACCTCCTGCTCCGATGACCGAGCCAGTGCCTAACCAGTTCGAGACGGTGAAGAGATTGTTCCCCGTACCGCCGGTGAGTTGGGCCACTTCAATTCCGGAGAGCGTCAGGACTCCCAAATCGGTTCCCGAATCGGTTGTTGAAAGCGAGACCGGCGTCAACACCGTCCGTTCAGCATCGCGCGTGACGAACAGCGAGTCGGTGCCGCCGCCACCAGTGAGTGTCGCCGCATTGGTCCAGCCACCCGCCGTGAAGGAGTTGGCTCCGGTTCCGCCGGTGAGCTTCGCCATCTTGATGCCGTTCAGCGAAAGACTCATTCCATCAGAGGTTTGCAGGCTCACATCCGACAGCGTGAAGCCCACATTGCCGACAGTCTTGCTGGCGACGATCGTGTCGCTGCCATCGCCGCCGCCGCTGTTGAAACTGCCACCACGAGTCCAGCCACTGACTGTGAAGACATTGGCACCCGTACCACCGGTCAGATTGGCAATTTGCAGATTCGCGAGCTTGTCCGACCCGACCCCTGCCAGACTCGTATTGGTCAACGTGAAGCTGACGTTGGCCGATTCCATCAGCGTGTTGATGCCGGGACCAGTACCACCATCGAGCGAATCATTCCCAAAGCCGCCACTCAGGACATCGTCATCCGCCCCACCATTTAAGGTGTCGGCAGCGCCCGCTCCGTTGAGCATATCCTTGCCGTCGCCGCCGAATTCAACCATTGACCGAGCGAGCAGATTGGCTGTGTTTGCGACATTCACTGTGTCGTTGCCACCATGAGTCCGCACACGGAACTGAATCGCAGAACCGTAGGTATAGGTATATGTCGCGCTGCCTGAACCAAGCGTGACGTTGCCTGATGTCGTGTCTGGGTAGGTGAGCGTGACGGCATCGGCCGCAGAACCGCTGTGCAGGTAGATCGTGGTCGTGTTTGAGCTCGTATAGGCTCCGGTGAGCGCCACAGTATTGTCCTCGTTTAGTGGATCGCTGTCGGTTTCGAGGATCGCATTCGTGGGGTCGGCGACGGCGAGAAGGAAATAGTCAGCGAGGACTTCTGCTGTTCCCGCACCCGGCAACAGCACTTGAGAACCGATCGTGAAGTTGAGTGTGTGCGAGCCGACCGTCAGGTCTGCCGCATTGCTGATCGTAACTGTGCTCAAGACAGTGTCAGTCCCGTCGAACAAGGTATCAGTCGATTTCAGAAACCGCAGATTCAGTGAATTGGACATGCCAGTCGTCGAAATCTGGTACTGCACGGTGAGCGTCTTTTTACCGTCGGCCGTGACGGAGTTCATTACGATGTCACGCGAGTTGTCGATCGTATAAGACTGATTCGTCGTGGGCTGGACGTTGAGCAAGAGGTTGCCGGCCAAATCGATGATCGTCGACGGCGTGATGAGGCTCAGCCTGACCGTGCCGAACAATTCCGTCAGGTCACCGCCGGAGACAATCACGTCGTAAGTGTTCGTCGTGCCGACTTGGGACACGCTGGTGACCGTGGCCGTAGTTCCTGTGACGGCGAAGCTGCTTTTGCTCACACCGATGACTGGTTCGTTGAATGTCGCCAGGAACACCAGAGTGTCGGAGTTCGTCGGCGAAGTCAGTGGCGACTTGAGCGTAAATGACGTCGTGCTCGGCGCCGAAGTGTCGATCGTGATATCCAACGCCGTCG
>JAYVSP010000513.1:0-4555 GCA_043775215.1 Planctomyces sp.
AGGGCTTGCCACGTTTTGTCCGTCAAACCCAGGGCGGCGCTACGCGGCTGACGCCGCTCCGCTCTGCCCTGGGCTAGCGAGTTTTTGCCCTTTGGGCCAAGAGGACAGCGCAACTTCAAAACTCACGCTTCGGGTTAGTACGCGATGAAATCGGCAATTGGCAATCTCACCGTGACTGCACCGCGGTCTCGTCGGCGATGCGGTCGCTGGGATGGATGATGACTTGATCGGACTCGCGCACGCCAGAGAGAACTTCGGCTTCGAGGCCGTTGCGGCGGCCGATCTCAACGCGGCGTTTGCGGGCGTGCAGGTCTTCAATCACGAACAGGGACCAGTTGTCGCCGTCGCGAGACTGTGAGTCGCGGAATAAGGCGCCGGTCGGGACTTTGATCACATCTGCTTTTTCCCAGATGACGATCTCCGCCTCGACGCGGTATCCGTCGCCCAGCGTCGGACGCGCGGAGTACGGTTCATCGAATTGAGCGATCACGTGGACTCGCTGCTCTTCGACTCCGAGCGCCGAGAGCTTCAAGAATCCAGAAGGCTCGACGAGCCGCACATGTGCCGACAGCGGATGCTCGCCGCCCCAGTGTTTCAGCCACACTTTTTGGCCAGGATGGATTTTGACCGCGTCGCTAGAGAGCACTTCAACATCGACTTCCAGATCGCTGGGATCACCCACCTCCAACAGCGGCGTACCGACTTGCACGGCAGTCTCGCTCTCCTGGAGAACTTTCAGCACGACGCCATTGATCGGCGATTGAATGCGAAGTTGCCACTTCTCGGCTTCATCGGCAGCGAGCGGACGAGACCGCAGCAACGCAGCCCGCGTCAGTTCGAGTTCGTAGCGGGCAATTTCCTCGGCGAACTTTGCCGAGTTGAGTTCTTCCGTCCGAGTGCGCACGAGGATTTCGGCATCGTCGAGTTCTTGCTTGCTGGAGGCTCCTCTACCTTGCAGTGCTTTGCGGCGATCAACGTCGGTGCGTGCCCACTCCAAGTTGACCACCGCTTTTTGCCGAGCGGCACCGGCGCTCTTGATCGCCAATTCAGACGCTTTGACACGCAGTTCGGCCTGAGCAATTTGCCGGGAATCGAGCAACACGGGATCGAGCGGGTCGATGACCGCCAGTTCGCGGACCGTAGTACTCGCGAGTGAGTCCGCGACATTTCCGCCCGCCACTTCTTGAACCAGCGCCGGAGGTGGTTTGTTGTGGCTATCGCCGTTTCCACTTCCGTTTCCGTTCGCGCCGGATGACGAACTTTCATCGTGGCTCGTGTCGGCGACGGGCGTGTCGGGCCGCTCAATGATCGCGGGGGCGCTGACCGGATCACCCGCTCGCACTTTGATTCGGTGCAAGCGGCCAGCCAGCGGTGCCGAGATCAGGTAGCGGTCTCGCAGGCGAGTCTTGCCGTCCTCGTTCACGGTGACGCTCAAGATCCCCTTCGTCACGCGAGCCGTGTCCACCGGGATCGGCTTGGTCATGAAACCGTATGCCAGCGCGACGACGATCCCGCCAGCAACGCTCAGCCACAGAAGTCTTTTGATCCAACGCACAACGCACCTTAATTCGTGGGGCAGGTTTTCAACCTGCCCATGATTTCGATGATCGGGCAGGTTGAAAACCTGCCCCACGATCACTCGCGCGTCTTCAGCACGGCGATCAAATCCAGATGATCTAAACGGCGGCGGACCAGCAGGCCCGACAGGACGGCGGCAACCAAGACGACAGACGTCGAGAAAGCATACGTTGCCGGTTCGATAATCAGCGGGATGCGGTACAGCTCGGTGTCCATGAACCAGCAGACGAGATATGCAAGACGGTTGCCAATGAACAGTCCAACCGGAATAGCAGCGAGCGTTAGCAGCGCCAGTTCACCCAGCAGGATCGACGAGATTTCGCCGCGAGTCAGCCCCAGCACGCGGAGGCTGGCCAGTTCGCGGCCTCGTTCGGAAAGTGCGACTCGTGCGGTGTTGTAGACCACGCCGAATGCGATCACGCAGGCGAACAGGACGTTGAAGAATTGCATGGTCAGGAGGTTGTTCATCACCGTGTCACGGAAGCTTTTGATCGTCGCCAGTTTGAGCATCACGCTGGCGACGCGCGGAGTCGCCTTCAACCGGCGATACAGGTCTTCCACTGCCGCCGAGTCCGCCGTGATGGCAATGCTCGTCACCGCCGGTCCCTCGCCCACGAGTCGGTTCAATGCGCGTCCCTCCATGTAGCAAATTGTGCCGAGGTACTCCGTGCTGAGTGCCGCGACCGTCACCGGGCGAATTCGCCGTGCTCCCTCCAGCACTTCGACCGACAAGGTATCGCCCACATGGACCTCCAGCAATTCGGCCAGTTTGGCGTTCAGGATCAGTCCTTCCGGCGGCACGTTGACCGGCACCTGGTTTTCGTCCACCAGATGATTGAGGTGCGAGCCCAGAACGATCCCTTGCAGGAACGTGCGTTTTTCAATGTGCCCGTTCCGCAGTTTGATCGCCGTACCGCGACGAGGCTCGGCCAGAATCACGCCCGGCAGACGTTCGATCTCGTGCAGTGCTTTGCGCGACGTCGGCTCGTTGAGCGACACGTCGATGTGATGCCGCTGCATGACCTCAAACTGCATGCGGACGAGCCACTCCAGCGAGTCGGCAGAGAATCGTCCCAAGACGAGGATCGCCGCCGCCATCGAGATGCCGCACACAGACAATAAGGCTTTGACTGGACGCCGCTCGATGTTGCGGATCACGATGCGGCCGATCTGCGACAGCCAGCTCTCCAGACCGAGCCGTTCGAAAATCGTCGGCCGAAATTCGCCGGGAGCTTCCGGCCGCATTGCCTCCGCCGGCGGCAAATGCACCGCTTTGCGCACGACGTTCAAAGTTCCCAACATCGTCGCCACCGTGCAGACCGCAAACGCGCCGAGAATCACTTCCGGTGGCAGGTGATAATACAGTTCGGGATACCGATAGAACTCGGCGTAGATCGTCATCATCTTGCGGCCAAGAATCATCCCCACGATCGTCCCGCTGATCGCGCCGCAGATGCAAACCAGGAACACCATCTTGAGGTAATGCCGTCCGACCGCCCAGTGTGCATACCCGAATGCCTTCAACGCGGCGATTTGATCGCGCTGCATAGCAATGATGCGCGTCAGCACGACATTCAACAGAAATGCCGCGACTCCCAGAAAGATCGACGGCACGATCAGTCCCATCCGTTTCAAATTGCTGATCTCATCCGACAGAAAGCGATGTGAAATCTGATCCGCTCGCCCGTGCGAACCGAAGCCGCCGTACCGCGCGATCAGCACGTCCAGCCGCCGGATGACATCGGCCTCGACCGCACCGGGCAGCAGGTCGATCAGCACGTCGTTGAACGCCCCCTTCATGTCGTAGGCCGCTTCGAGCGACTCGCGGCTCATCCAGATAATGCCGAACCGCTTGTCATCCGGCACGAGCTGCCCGTACCGGATTTGGTACACATACTCTGGCGAGAGCGCGATCCCGACGATCCGCAGTTGTTTCTTCTTGCCGTTGATCACCGCCGCCAGCGTGTCGTTGAGCTGCAGCTTGTGAGCCTTAACGAAGCCTTCGCTGACGAGCACTTCATCATCGCGCCGCGCTTCGATGAATCGCCCCTTTCGCAAAAACAGCGAGCACAAATCGGTTGGCTGCGGATGATCTGGAATCGAAATCAACCGGCCAGCCACCGGTTCCGGGAAGGATGGCAGATCGAGCGTTACGTCCACGACCACGCGTGACTGCACGCGAGCCACACCGGGAATGTCCTCCATCCGGCTGGCCAGCGCCACCGGAGCACGCTTCAGCCGAGCGAACACCTGCGGAAAGCGATTCTGTTCATAGAAGCCGTCCATCGTGCGTTGCAAGGAAACCAACGCGCTCGTGGACATCACGAAGGTTCCGACCCCGCAGGCCATGACCGCGCAGATCGCCAGCAACTGCCCCTTCATGTGGAGCACATCTCTCACCAGTTTACGATCAATCGCGCGCATGCCACCCGCCATCATGGCGACCGTCAACCGCAACCGCCATTAACACGGTCTGCTCGCGAGCGAAGGGTGCCTGCGTCAGAAAAGTAGGTGGACAATCTGTTGGACTTTCGCAGAGTTTTCGCGGACCGGGGAAGGAAGGTAAAAAATGGTTAGGTCAAAGATGGGAAGAAGCGGAACGCGAATTCTGATCTTCGTTTGCTTCCAATTTTTAACCCAACCATTTTTTACCGTCACGTGTTTTAGTCCGATCGGCCCAGCCTGATCGGTGCGCCTTCGCTCTGAGGCAACGCCTCGTTGGAATTTTCGATGAGAACGTGGTTTGTCCCCATCCGTGTGGGATCGCGTTCCTGAAGTATTCTCGAACGCGATGTCCCACACGGATACGAAGGCCACACGGAGGGGGACAAGACTTCGTTGCCATCGCACCAGATATAGAGTCGGTTCTGAGATGTTGGACTGCATCCGGCTGGCGTACCTACTTTTCTAATGCAAACACGAGCGAAGGGGTCGGGAGTCTTTTTCAGGTCGGCAATGTCGCCGTTCGATCTACGCG
>JAYVSP010000514.1:0-4329 GCA_043775215.1 Planctomyces sp.
CATGATTCTGCCCCGCAATGATTCTGCCAGTTTTTTTGGTTTGAGTTTCGGATTTCGGATTTCATGTCAGACATCGTCATCATCGGCGGAGGGGTCATCGGGCTGTCGCTCGCTTACGAATTGGCGGGGCAGGGTGCCTCGGTTCGAATTCTGGAGCAGAGTCAGTTCGGCCAAGAGTCTTCGTGGGCGGGAGCCGGCATGATCATGCCGGGCAATCCCGCGAAGGCGACAACCATCGAAGCTCGCCTGCGCGCCGAAAGCTTTGTCCGCTGGCCCGACTGGTCGCAGCGGTTGCTAGACGATACGGGCATCGACAACGGCTTCCTAAATTGCGGTGGCATCGAACTTCAATGTAGCCGTCACGCTCCGCGTGACGAGCCGAGCGCGCAGGGCACACGTCTCAGTCTCCAGACGTCCGACCTGGCAACGAGCGCACAGCGCTGGCGATCGGACGGAATCGTTGTCGAGGAACTGGCTGTCGCCGAACTGCGGCAGCTCGAACCGAATCTGCATCCCGAATTCGCGCCGGCAATTCATTTGCCGCAGATGTGCCAAGTGCGAAACCCGCGGCATCTCAAAGCGCTGATCGCTGCTTGCTTGGCTCGCGGGGTCGAGCTGACTTGCGGAACTCCGGTCACGGGTTGGGAACGCCGCGGCTCGCGCATCATGACGGCTCAGACGGCGGACGGTCCGATCGCCGCGAAGCAGTTCGTCGTCTGCGGCGGTGCTTGGAGCCAAGCCATCCTGAGTGCGGCTCAATGCGCAATCGAAGTCGAACCGGTGCGCGGCCAGATCGTGTTGCTCGACGCGCCGGAGCGACCGATTCGCCGCATCATCGAAGTCGGCGCTCGCTACCTGGTCCCGCGCGCGGACGGAAAACTCCTGATCGGCTCGACCGAGGAGTGGACCGGCTTTGACAAACAGAACACGGCCGAAGGGGTCTCCGAACTGATCCGCTTCGCTACTGACCTCGTTCCCGCATTGAAGTCCGCTCGCTTCGACCGTTGCTGGTCCGGCCTGCGACCTCACGCGCCGCGCGGCCTTCCGTACTTGGGCCAAGCTCCCGACAGCGACAACCTGTTCGTCGCCGCCGGCCACTTCCGAGCCGGCCTGATGCTCTCGCCGATCACCGCCATCCTGATGCGCCAATTGGTGCTGGGTCAGCCGACGTTGTTGCCGCTGGGAGAATTGTCTTCGACGTCTGCATAATTGTCGGCGCAAACAACGTCTTGGAAATTGGAGTGGCTGATGCTACGGTTGGCTGAGTGTCTTCTTTTCATTGAGTGGGGAAGCATGATGTCTCAAAATCCCAACAAAGAAATCGCGGCTCGAATGCTGGCACAGATGCACTACGAGTTTGAGCCAGGGATGGTTGAGATTTTTCGGCTCATTGACGAGGGTGCTGATGAATGCAATCCGTCGGAGCCCATCAAACTGTTGGAAGTGAATCAAGACACGATTCCCTCAGGCATCTTGCCATTAGGGTTTGATCCGATCCCGGCCTCGGGAAATTTCCCCAGCGTCGTCATCCAAATCACGCCGGGTGAGTTCGAGCGTGTCAAGAAAGGGGAATTGCAACTGCCAAGTGGATGGCGGATCTCACAGCCTCCCTTTCCGTCGCCAGCACGCAACGAGGCGATCTGAGCATGGCGAATCCCTGGAGCGTGGCCTTCGCTCAGCAGGCGGGCGCCGATTTCAAGACTTGGCAGCAGCTCACATTGCTGGCGAATCATGAACCGGTACCGCAGTCGCAACGACTGCACTTCTTGCAAATGGCTAAATTGGCGAAGGCGCATCTCTGCAACCAACCGAAGGCGGACCCGTCCGCGTTCCAATCGAGCCACGCCTACATTGCGAGCACGTTGCCAGTCATCGTCCAATACGCCATCCAGGATTCCGACCCTCGTACGCCGATCAGAGTTATTCGAAACCGAATCCAGCAGGCGAAGCATCTGTTTCGCGAGATCGAATTGCTGCATCCGCAAGTCGATCTCAATAGGCAGCGACCTGACAACTGCGAATATCCGTGGTCGGACGACTCCGGAGTCGTACATGTTCCGGCCGAGCATCATTTCGAAGCACTGCGTCTTGCCGACAAGAAAGGCGGGCCAGAGCTGCTCAAGATTGTCGAACATGCGATCCGCAAGTTCTGCCAGTAGGAGCCACGATGCGTGCTGTTGTGCAACGAGTTTCCCGGGCGTCGGTCACAGTGAGTGACGAAGTGACGGGCCGGATCGGACGCGGCTTCTTAGTGCTGCTGGGGGTCGAAGAAGGTGACGGCCAAGATCAGGTGATTTACATGGCTCAGAAGATTGCCGGGTTGAGGGTCTTTGAGGACTCGGATGGCAAGATGAACTTGGGGCTGGCGGAGGTCGGCGGTGCGATGTTGGTGGTCAGTCAATTCACATTGCTGGGCGACTGCCGCAAGGGACGTCGGCCGAGCTTCGTGGCAGCCGCTCGGCCGGAGGTCGCCGACGAGTTGTACCGGGCGTTCGTGGCCGAGGTCCGAGGCCAAGGCATCGAAGTCCAGACCGGTCGGTTCCAGCAGCACATGGACGTCGAACTGGTCAACGACGGCCCGGTCACTTTACTGATCGACAGCCGCAAACAGTTTTGAATTCCGTGGCGGATGCGTCGATCGAGGCGTATCCATCATCACGGACCTTCAACGTCCGATAATGTCTGTTATGTTGAAATTCGACCTTAAGAATCTCCGGGAAAACCGCATGTTTCGCGGCAGCCCCACGCAATGAAAACCGCATCAGCCGAGCCGCATCCTCTCCCCTACGCGAGAGCTTGATCGAGATCGTCGAAGAGGTCGCTTGGGTCTTCGATCCCGACGGACAGGCGGAGCAGGTCGGGTGGGCATGGCGAGTCTGGGCCTTCGATGCTGGCTCGGTGCTCGAGCAGGCTTTCGACACCGCCCAAGGAAGTGGCTCGCTTCCAAAGTTGGACCTTGGCAGCGGCCCCGATGGCGGCGAGTTCTCCGGCTTTGAGGCGGATCGAAAGCATGGCTCCGAAGCCGCCCCGCATCTGTCGGCGCGCGACTTCGTGTCCGGCGAAAGTTGCCAGTCCGGGATACAAGACCTCGGCGATGGCGGAATGCTCGGCCAACCGCTCGGCCAATTTCTGAGCGGACGCGGTGGCCCAACAGACTCGCGGATGCAGCGTTCGCAAACCGCGCATCAGCAGCCACGCCTCGAACGAGCCGAGCACCCCGCCCGACTGCGAACGGATCGCCCGAATGCGCTTCCAATAGCCATCGGGTTCCGCTGCGAGTCGCGCGAAGAGATCGGTGGGTCGAACGGACGAAGTGAGCGGGATGGCGCTAGCCACCGGTAATGCGGCGCTGGGTGACACGCCACTGGTAGCCACAAGGCATTTCTCCACCGACACGGGGTCGGTGGGGGAAGAGTGATGCGCGAGGTTCATCAGCCGGCCTGGTTCGCACAATGTGGCGCTGGCAATCAATGCTCCGGCGACGAGATCGGAATGGCCGTTGAGATATTTCGTGGCCGCATGCATGACGAGGTCCGCCCCCAGTGCCAGTGGCTGAGTGAAGACGGTCGCGGCCACGGTCGAATCGACCGCCAACTTGGCGCCGGCTTGATGCGCGATCTCAGCGGCGGCGGCAATGTCAGTCACATGCCAAAGCGGGTTCGATGGAGTCTCCAACCAAACGAGTTTCGTCTGGCCCGGCCGGATTGCGCCGCGAAGTTCGTCAAGCTTCGTCGTATCGACCAGCGAGACTTCCAATCCCCAGCGCCGCGCGAACGTGGTGAGCCAATTGCGGAGCGCCCAATACATGACCGTCGGAGCAATGACGTGATCACCCGGATCGAGTGCCAGGAAGCATGCGGTCGCGGCAGCCATTCCCGAGGCGAAGACCAAGGCATCGGTCCCGTGTTCGAGCGCGGCCAAAGTTGCCTCGACTTGATCGAACGATGGATTGTCGGTTCGCGAGTAACAACGGCCGGCGCGGTACTGGTTGTCGGCATCGCGTTCGAATGTGGTCGAGACATGAATCGGCTGCACGATCGCTTTCGTGACTGGCTCGATGAACCCCAAACCTTGAGCCGCGAGGGTCGCCGGCGCGAGTGGTCGATCGAGCGCTCCACCGACAGGGGGCAGGTCTTCAAATTTCATTTTTGGCGGTCCGAAAGTGAGACGACTTGGAACCGTGAGTCAACTTGAGAATCAAGCTCGATGGTGTTTGCACGGCCAAAAATTAAAGGCTCATTCGGTAATCCAGGGAGGTCACTTCGGGAAATATTTTTGCCACAGATGAAACACGGATTGAACACGGATCAGGACAGGAGGCAGGGAATT
>JAYVSP010000515.1:0-8487 GCA_043775215.1 Planctomyces sp.
GGAAGCGGTGACCTTTGCCCGCTTCCTGACGGGCGCGGCTCCGGAATTAGTTTCTGCACGCGTTCTTAGCTTAGATGACAACCAGTCAATGCAGGCCCACACGGATCTGAAGGCCACACGGATGAAAGCGGAATGCCTGAATTCGAGACGACGAGAATGCGATGCTTTTTGATGCGCCAACCGTTAATAGTCGTCGCTCGCTTCAAGCTCGCGAAATACCTCGTCGTGCGGAATGACCCGCCCGGCACGCATGTCTTCTAAACCTTCTTCGATTTTCTGCCGCATGACGATTCGATACAGAGCCTCACTCCAAGTGACATCATCCGGCAGTCCGTTAGCAACTTCTTGAACGACCATCTTAATGCTCGGCATGATTGATCTCCCGCGCTACAAAATCGTGAACTGCGACAGATCGTCGCCGACGGGGACCGGCTCGTCTGACAGATCGGCATCCTCTGGCTGGCGACCGATGTTCTCGGATGGCTGATCGGCGGCCGAAAAACGCCAGCGGCGGGCAATGTCATTGAGCCATTCGGCGGTCGGCGGTCCGTAGGGGCGGAACTTCTCGTTCGTTCCGGAATCGACCAGATGCAGGATCGCACGGTTTGGTCCCAGTTTGCTCGCGACCGGGCTGTCGATGAGGTTGCTCGAATCCGAGGCGCTGAGTTGGAACACGACCCGCATCTCGAACTCGCGCAGCGATTGCGTGCTGAACCAGCGGCTGACGTTGTTGTACGTGTCGCTCCACACCAACGTGTGAATCCCGAAGGCGGGACCGTTCTTCAGCAGATCGAGGAATTGTTTGCTTGGAGCGACTTTCTTCTCGCCGCCGCTGCTGAGGCTGAAGCCGAAGTCGTCGTCCGACTTCCGCAGGTCGCGGAATCGTCCGAGATTGAACACAATTAAGAAGATCGCTGATTCATCGCGCGTGGCGGCTTGCTCGCGCCGCTTCATCTCGGCGGTGAGACTCGACAGCAGGGACGGGACATCGCATGGCTCGCCGATCAGCACGGCATGAGGCAGCGTTTGCTTGATCCGTTCCCACGTTTCGGTTGAGACCGCGTCCTCACCCAGGCTGCCGTCGAGAATGATGAACTGCGCGGGACGTTCGTTGGAATCGGCAGTCTCGTGTTCGCCGACGCCGTCCTCCGCACTCGGCGAGAGCGGGCGACCTTGTGGCGACATTTGGCACGCCAAGCCGACCATGCTGGCGGCCAGCAGGCCGATCACGGGCAGTTCACTTTGCCCGACAATCAGCAGGTTCTGACCCCCTTGCGGCCGGAAGCTGACGGTGGTCGGGTCTTTGATGGCGACCGCTTCGCCCAACCATGCGATACGTTCCAACTGCTCGGCGTCCCACAGCGGCGTGTCGATCAGCATTTCGAGATCGCCGTTGCGGCGCGGATCGGCGGGGATGTTCCCTTCAAAGATGATCGCTGGCTGGACCGTCACGCCGCGGCGCATCGTCAGATCCTGGACTCGGTCGAGATGCACATCGCGACGTTCATCGGGAAGCCATGCGATTTGAAAGGGATGATTCCCTTCGATCAGACCGTTCGCGTCGTTGTAGATCGCCTCGCCTGGCCGAGTCAGCAGACGCGCGGCGGTGTTGTCCTCGCTGAGAATCAAGTGAGCGTCGCTTTCGCTGCACTGCAATGCAATGCGCACGGCCATTTGTCCCAGCGTGCTGCGTGCCAGTGAGTACGCTCCGCCCAGCGTTTGTGATCCGAGCAGGACATGGATGCCGAACGCACGGCCTTGCCGCACCAATCGATCAAGCAACAGCGCGGCGGTCTGCGCGTGCTTGTCATCCTCGACGAAGAACTCCTGAAATTCGTCGACGACTAACAGGATGCGCGGCATCGAAGCTTGCGGCCGAGCACCGCGGAATCCGGCGAGGTCTTGCACGCCAACGTCGCGAAACAGGTCGCCCCGTTCCTTCAGGATCGCGTCCAGACGTTCGAGCACACTGACGCCGAACTCACGATCGCTTTCGATCGCAATGACTCGTGCGTGTGGCAGTTCGTGGGTCGCGTATGTTTTGAACTCGACCCCCTTCTTGAAGTCGATCAAATAAAACTGAAGCTGGTCTGGCCCATAGTGGAGTGCGGCGTTCGTGATCAGGATGTGCAGAAAGGTTGATTTTCCGGAGCCAGTTTTGCCCGCGATGAGCACATGCTGCGACGTTCCTTTGCCGAGCCGCAAGTGTTGTAACTTCGTCGCGCCCGCTCGGCCCAGCGGCACGTCCAGTCCGCCGCGGCTGTCGCCGGTCCACAGATTTGCGTCCTTGGGGGCGATCCGTTCAAAGGCAACCTCAACGCGCCGAGCATCCTTCGATTCATGCCCGGCCGCACGGACCAGCTTCGTGAACAGTTCGGGATCCGGTGGCGAGTCAAGCGTTAATGGCAGCACGCTCAAATCCGGATCGGCGGCGACGAAGGCACTTTCTTTGAGCGGAATGGCGCTAGCCACCGGTGACGTGAAGTCGCTATTTCCCGGCGAAATACCGGCGGCTAGCGCCGTGCCGCTCACTCGCCCGCCGCTCAGCAGAGTCATCCAGTTAAACACTGTCGCATTGTCTTCCAAATCTTTGAGGCCGAAATTCATTGGCATGCGGAGCTTCGTGTCCACACTGATCAGCGCAAACACGCCGCAGCGTGGACCGCTCGTCGCGATACTGACCAGGCGCCGCGCCGCTTGCTCGCTGAAATTGGCCGGGAAGTTCGCAACCACCAGGATGTGATACGGCTCGGCCACTTCGCCGGCATGGACGTTGTATTCTTGAATCGAGCGGAATTCGTTGCGCAGATATTTCTGGAATACGTTTTCCATGTGCTCGGTCAAATCGGCCAATCGTTGCTCGATCTGCGGCTGCTCGGTCCAGATGCGGCCGGTGATCATCAACTCGTCGTAATCGGCCAAGTGCATGAAGGCCGCGAAGTTGTCCCCCAACCCGACTGGATCGAGGATCGTGAAACGGACCTTGCCTCCTGGAACAGTTGTCAGCAGTCGGAGCATCGTGTTTTGCAACACGCCGACCGCAGCAACTCGACCTTCGTCCGCAGCCTTGAGCAGCAGCGACGGTCGCTCGGGAAACGGCAGGCAGGCGGGCAGGCTGAACGACGTCTGTGCCGGAACCAACTGTGGTTCATGCGGAATCCCATCCGGCACCGCAGCCAGATCGATCGTGTATTGACCCAACCGGATTGCGGGCGGGATTTGCGCCGGCAACTTCAGAGGCGTACTGCCAAGTGTCTCCCAATCGCGGAACCATTCATCGCACAGTTGATTCGCGGTGTTGGTGTCCGACTTCAATCGCCGACAGCCTTCCAGCCAGCGTTCGGCCATCGCCAGCCATGCTTGCTGGAACCTTCCGGTGCAGGCAGTTACATCGACATCGTGCGTTTTACGCAGCTTGTCGAGATCCCAATCGCAGCGGGATTTGAGCTTTTCCAGTCGCTGCGGGTAATCGGTCTCGGCTGTTTTCATCAGTTGGTCGCGCCGCTGCGTGATGGCTTCGAGCAATGCCGGGTACTTCGTTTGAGCCGCCTCATATTCAGACGCGCGACGGTCGTCGATCCGTTTCAATGTCGACGCCAGTTCGTTGTCGGCCTTTTTCATCCCGCCGTCGCGTTTCGCGGTGATGACTTTCTGCCAGTCGAGGAACGTGACCTCTTTGTGTTTGAGTTCCGCGTCCACCAGCTTCTGCCAGCGTTGCCGAGCATGTTGAGCAGTTACGTACCGTTCACACAGCGGTTCATAAACGTCGGCAGATTGCCCGCGGCCGATTCTCAGTAAAACGGCCATCGTGATGCCGACCGGAAACAGTGTCACCACGCCGCTAAGAACCAGCCATTCAACGCGATCCAGTTTCGCTTCCATCGGCAACACAGCCGGGTCGATCATGCCCATGATGCCGCCCAACAGCAGCCATGAGCCGATGGCCAGAACGTGCGGTCGAAGTCCCGAAAACAGGGACGGGATGCGCAGCCGTTTCAGCGCCACCAGTTGTTCTCGCACCGCCGCGGCGGCTTCCCGGAATTGGGCGATTGCCGCGTCCGGGTCGTTCGACGTCGGCTTCTCGGGCTTCGGTGGCTCGACATCTGGATCTTGCCGCCGCTTCAGCATTGTCAGATCAGCCGTCTGCTTCTGCGATTCGAGTTCGTCCGCTTCGATCTTCAATTGCTCGCGCGTCTTGTCGAGGTTCGTGCGAAACAAATCGAATTGTTGCTTCGGGCTGCCTTCCCCCTCTTCGTCGAAATACGAGACCACCATCCATTGGTCTTCCTCGTGCTTCTTCTGAGCGGTTTCGACTTCTTTCGCGGCGCGCTGCTGCAACGCGAACAGGACTTCCTGAAACTCCTGTTTGGCGGAGGAGTGGTCTTCGGCGAATGTCGTTCCGGCCTCGATCACCATCTTGTCGAATTCGACCTGCGTGGCGGCTCGCTCCCGTTCGTAGATTTCGGTCCGTTCGCGCACAGCGGCTGCGGAGGTCCGCTCGATGGTCGCTGATTCGGAGCGAAACGTCTCGCCCGCGTCCTGTTCGGAACGCAGTCGCTCCTGCACAAGTTCCTGCAAACGTTGCCACCAGGCACGTTGAAACTCTGCGGAAAGTGGACTCGCGGCGTCAGGGAGCGGGACTGGGTCGAGCGGGCTGGTGTCGTCGAAACTGCTCATGATTTAGATTGCCGATCGTGGTAGGGAATGACGTGGTGCTCTGCACTAACCCGACGCGCCAGCGAGGCCTGAAAGTGTTCACAACGCGCGGACGTGCCGGACAGCATGACGTAGGCCTCGCTTGCGCGTCGGGTTAGTCGCCTCGCGGCCGATCTTGAGCGTCCCGGACGTACAGGATCGCCGCTTCGAGGCTGACTTCGTCGTTGATGGAACGCCGACTCCCACGTTCCGCCCACCAATTCTCTCGGACTGTTTCCTCACCGTGTGGTGACACTAACCCGACGCGCAAGCGAGGCTTGGAGACTTCGGCTGAGCCTCGCTCGCGCGTCGGGTGAGTATCGACATCGGCCATCGAAGTCCCAACCGATGCCGCCGTCAACCGCTGTCGCTCCAGTTCTTTGAGTCGTCGAGTACACCATGCCTTAAACTGTTTGCGAATTTCATCGGGGTCGCGATTCGCAGTGACCACGACATGTAAATGGTTCGTGCGACAGTTCACAGCGTAAAGCTGCCAGCCACGAATCTGACAGTGGTCCGCGACTGTTTTCTCCACAAGCTGTCTGTGTTCAATATCGAGGATGCAAGCATCTTCCGTCATCCTCGCTTCCGCCTCAAGTTTTCTCGCCGGATCGGGAACTTGCCAACCGTGCCGATAGTCGATCCAGCCACGATCGTCGCCAGCCAGCCAAGTTCCGTATGTCGCCCACGTGAGAAAGTACCCGAGCGGCACCTGCGTCAATTGTTGACTAAACCGTCTTCGCTCTCCCATGGCAGCCTCCAGTTCGGATGAGGTGGAAATACTACTCCAGACTCACCCGACGCGCAAGCGAGGTCTTCGTCGTCGCGCCACCATTCCTCACAGGCCATCATTCGCCGGTACTACCCAGGCCTCGCTTGCGCGTCGGGTTGGTCGGGTCATTCGGCACTTATTGCCGCGCCGAAAGCGCCGCCGCGTGAATAGCCTCCCCAGTTCACCCAGTCTGACGTCCTACAATCCGCACATCCGGAAACTCTTACCAAAGCTACGGCAATCGTTCCGCCGATACTCAATCTGAGGATTGGGTCTTTGATTGGCTGTCTCGTTGTTTTTGAAGGGCGTTTCCAATGCCATTGAGAACTTCCAAGCGACCGTGGAAGTGGGCCTGTTTAGTGCTCACTGGTGGATTGCTGGTCGGTTGCTCGATGTCCGAGAAGAAGCTGAGTTATGTCGGCCAGGCCGACTTGCAGCACTACAAGGACGTTGTGACTTCGATCGATTACCCCGCGGTTAACGAAGAGACGCCGGACGTCGTGAGTTACACCGACGAACCGCGCCGTATTCGCAATCCGCGTAAAGATGAAGTCTGGAACATCAGCCTGGAGGAAGCGCTGCACACCGCACTGGGCAACAGCGAGATCATCCGGGACAACGGGCAATTTCTGTCACCCGGCAACCGGCTGTTGACCAATCCGGACTTCGTGCAGTCGGTTTACGATCCGGCTTTGCAAGAGACCAGCACGCTGTTCGGACAGAACGGTCCCGAAGCGGCCCTCTCGGAATTTGACGCGACGCTCACAACCAGCATGACCTGGGGGCGCAGCGAGCAGATCTCGGATACGACGAGCTTCAACGGCATCACCCGAGGTGATACGCAGGCTCAGGAATCCGGCGACTTCCGTTCTGGGCTCTCGAAGATTTTTGCCAACGGTGCTCAAGTCACCGCTTCCCACAACGTGCTCTACCAAGGATTTAATCAGGGCTCCGGAAGCGGTCTCGGCCGAATGTACAATTCGGATTATGTGAATAATCCCAGCGCCACCCAAAACGCCGGTCTGGCGGGAGTGGAGTTCGATTATCAGCATCCGCTGTGGGCTGGGAGTGGAACTCGATTCACCCGCATTGCCGGTCCGATCAGCCGTCGGCCGACGTTACAGAATGTGCCACAGGTCAACCAAGGTGTTGTGATCTCGCGCATCCGCACGGATATTGCCCTTGCGGATTTCGAGCAGGCGGTCATCGGCTTGGTCAAAGATGTCGAGGATGTTTATTGGGATCTGTATCTCTCGTATCGCCGCTATGACTCCGAAATCGTGGCTCGCAACAGTTCGCTGCGCACATGGCGAGAAATCAAGAACAAGGTTGATCAAGGTCTTGAAGGCGCCGGTACAGCGGAAGAAGCCCAAGCTCGCGACAGTTATTTTGAAATTCGGGCTCGAACGGAGGACGCGCTGTCGAGCCTCAATAACTCGGAAGGAAGGTTGCGCCGGATGCTGGGTTTGCCGGTTAACGACGGCCGCATCATGCGACCATCTGACGAGCCGACGACCGCTGAATTCCTGCCCGATTGGCGGGGCAGTTTGGTGGAAGCTCTGTGCCGCCGTGTCGAACTCCGCAAGCAGAAGTGGAACATCCAAAGCCTCGAATTTCAGGTCGAGGCAGCCAGAAGCTTGGCTCATCCTCGCTTGGACTTTGTTTCGCGGTATCAGATCAACGGATTTGGTGACCAACTCTTTGGAAGTGCGCAACACAAAATCCCGAACGCGACTGGCACCGGAACGGTTAACCCAACTGGCGCGAATGCCGCCAGCTTCTACGAGAATTTGCTCTCTGGCAATCAGACCGGTTGGGCCTTGGGCTTTCAGTTCAACATGCCCCTCGGCTTCCGTGCGGCACATGCCCAAGTTCGCAACCTGGAATTGAAGTTGGCCAAGGCCAAAGCCGCGCTCAGTGTCCAAGAGCATGAAATCAGCCACGAACTGGCGAACTCCTTTCGCCAAATGGATGCCGCTTTCCAAACAGCTCAGACCAACTTCAACCGCCGCCGCGCCGCGGAACGGCGTCTGCAAGCCTATCAGGCTCAGTACGACGCGCAAGCCGGAAAAGTCAACATCGACCTGGTATTGCGATCGCAAATCAGCCTGGCTCAAGCGGAGGTCGCCTATTACACAAGTTTGGTCAGCTACAACCGAGCCATCACCGACCTGAAGTACCGCAAAGGAACGTTGATGCAAGACGAACAAGTCTATCTCAGCGAAAGCCTGTCGCATCCCGAGTCGTATCCGCAAGCATTGCGAAAAGCGTGGGCACGCAGCCATGCGTTTGACGCCAAGCACTTGAAGACGGAACCGCCGGAATTCGTCAGAGACTCGTCTGATCCCGTCGAAATGAGTTCGCCTCGCATCGTGAATCCCGCGTCCTCTGTGCCGCCGGCTCCGACCGGCCAACCGCTGCCGGCGAAATCCGAAGAGTACTCTCCGTCTCCAGAGTTATCGCCATCACCATCTCTGCCGCCATCAGTGCCAGTACCGGCTCCAACTCCAGTACCCGCTCCGGTTCCGGCTCCGGCTCCAGAGCAGGCACCAGAACCGCAAGCTTCGAAAACCACTTCCAAAGTCATCCAGCAGGTCGAGTTTGTGCCGCCGCCCGCCGCGAAGCCGGTTGTGAAAACGCTGGGTCTGACCGAAGAATCGGCCAAGCCCGGATTCCAAAAGCCGGTCGTCGTGCCAACGACTCCAGCCGTCGAAGCAGACGGCCGTGACGACGAGGACGACGAGGAGAAAAAAGAAGCAGCGGAATTCCAGAAGCCGAAATAAGGCGTCTTTGGGAGTGCTCTGGTTTGACCGAGTTTTGGAATAGTCGCGGAGCGACTTTCCTTGGATACCGATAGACCGGAATCGCGGGCATCCAACTTCCAAGGCTCCATCAAGCCGGAACACTCCCATAGACCAACACGTGCTCCGGTCTTCTGTCATCAGGCCCGAAGGGACGTCACTCGAAAGCCCAGGGCAACGCCCTGGGTCAACGGGCGCAACATCACCAAAGCCCTGAAG
>JAYVSP010000516.1:0-11660 GCA_043775215.1 Planctomyces sp.
GTTGTAGTCGCTTGGCTTTTCATCGCTGTCGTATGCCCATGAACGGTCTGTCGCCGAGTGAAACCTCCGATGTGCCATGAACCCGCGCATCGCGGCGACCAGGTCAAAATCGAATCGCCCCGGACGAGACATAACGCGACTTCCGATCATCGTCGCGTAGTTCTTAACGGTACTCTTTGTTGGATCGACTAAGTACTTTCGTTCGGAGGAGAACCCACCAACGCGACCAATGGTGGACCAACTATCCATCTCGAATGATCGAATATAGTCCGTTTTCCAGATCAATGGCTCATCGATATCAGTCTCCAAAACCACTTCGAGTGAAGGGTCTGCTAATGCCAGGAATCGCCACAGTGATCCAGGGTTTGCGCCGACACTATTGACTTTCATTCGATACAGCTCAATCTGCAAATTATCTGCGACTTCACGACAAACCTGATGCCATAAATTCTTTTCGACATAGATGCGAAGTTTCCATTCAGGAAAATGATGCATCTCACTGATCAGGCTCAGCACGCCTTTCCAATATTTTGAGAACCAGTAGTCCTCGTCGACGGGGAACTCGTTCGGAGTGCGGTTATTTACGTTTTGCTTGAAGAGACAGACCGAAATGCACTTTTTGTGTGGCCGCTCTGTAAATTCTGCGACCTCAAATGGATCGGCATTGAACTCTCCCGAATCTAAAAAGTATTCCTTGAATCGCTGTTGCCAGTCGTTGGACACCAGCATCTCGACTGGTACTCGAGGATACATTTCCTGGATGGATTTAGGATTTGAGTTCGACGTTGTCATCGCTTCGCGTGTTGAGTTGGCATGCGGCTCAGCGAAGAATGCCCCCCACGGATATTCGTGCCGAAAAATCTCCAGACAATGTGTTTCTGAAAGTGCGGTCTCGATTAACGGAATGCTGTCGAAGTCATGCCATTCACCGCGGATCCGTTGAACACGCGGAAGGTAGTTCGCGCGGCGTAAGTCTTCGAGAATGGCCGCCTCGGCTCCTTCGCAGTCGAGCTTCACCAAATCGAGATCCGGGCTGCCGTGTTGTGCGAGGAGTTGCACGATGTCGGTCGCGGAAACCCATTCGAAATCACGATCCGTTGGAATCGCAGTCAAAGAATCGACCGTCTCGGCAACAAAACTGGCGGCTGGATTGCAATCGGCTGTTTTCATCAATCTCACCGAGGTTGGGCCTCCCGCAGCAACAATCGCGTTTGCGTGATAATGAATGCCGTCGAATTGTGACGTATTCAGATGAAAGTACGGCTCGGCATCTAAAGCTGGTTCGACCGCGATGACCTGAGCGTCCGGCCAATATTGTTTCACAAGCCGGGTAAATGTTCCGATATGAGCGCCGACGTCTAAGGCCCAACGGATTTGGTGCCCCGCCTCCCGAAGAGACCGCAGACGGTACTCGTCGCCGACCAAGACAGACTCGGCGATGGAGCGATCCCATTGGTTTCGGATCCAAATCTTATCGGGTGGCATCACAGTGCTCGTTCGTAGTGAGTATCGAAGACTGAAACCCAGAATTCGCCAGTTCCTCGACGACGCCAAAGCAAAACTGCTCCAGTGGGAACTGGGCATGGAACTTATTCTGCTCGAACTGTTGCGGGGTCGCGCTGAAGACGGTTGCGGGAAGTCGGAACTTGTCGTGGACTCGGTGCAGGAATAGCAAATCACCACGATCGTCCATCTGTCGAATCGCGACCGATTCAAACTGGGAATTTGGCCACATACGTGCATAACGGCGTCCAAGCCGTTGCCAGGCCATCGGGAATGTGTCCTTGTCGCCGTAAAGAATGCGATAAACAAAATCGGCGTGTGCGTTGTAGTGCTGTGCCAGATTCAGCTCGCGCCAGCAGAGTTCTTTGTGGACCAAAAGTTGACCCGACTCCGTCGGCAGTTCCGCGAACGGCTCGACCCCGAAGGTCGACCACGCATGATCCGGGATCATCCCTTTGTTGCGTTCCAGATCGGGCCAGAAGAGAGCGCCCCACTCGCGATAGCGCGGCCAATCGAACAGGAATTCTGGATTGCGAACCGGATAACTGTCGGCGTCGAGCAGCAGGACTTCGCGAAATGAGCAATTCCTCAGTGCGAATGCCTTCAATTGCCAGCCGCGCCACCAATGTCCTGACAGAAATCGGTAGGGTTCATTGAGAGCGACCTCGTCCGCATTAACGCAAGTGACACCGTGGGGGGCGAGCACCGCATTCATCTCCGCGTCGATCTCGCCGTTGAGATGCCACAGTTCGATGGGCAAACGGCAACCAAGTTCCCGTAGCACCCGGACTGTGACGTACGCGCACACGAAGTAGCGACCGCCGCCCACCACGACGATGCCTCGGCCATCGAATCGTTTTGGCCATGCCGGAGTCCGTTCAATCGCTTCAGTCGCGAGCGTGCGGTGAGCGGCGCGAACGTTTTCCCATTGCCACCAGTCTGGCGACTGTTCGCGCGACGGGAGCGCGATCAGGCGGCTCACCATCTCAGGCGGCATATTGGGCGTGACCAGCGGAAACAAATAATCCGCACACGCTCGGCAACGATCGAGCGTCGTGCGGGCGTGACGCGGGTGATGGCACTGAAAATCTGCACCGTCATGCTCAAAGTGCGGGGTCGAAACCTGATCGAAACACGGCATTTCTTCCACCGTCGGTAATAAACCACCGAGATGGGCACAGCGCAGCAAATGCGTGGGCTGGTCGAAACCGTCGTCGGATGGGTCGTGATCGCGGCAATGGCACCTTTCGCACTGAGCCGGCGACACCACTTTGAGTCCTGCCAATTTCGGCGAGTGGCAGCGGCGCAGCGTCAGCGTCTCGGTCACATCACCGTGGCGGCAGATCGGAAACTCCATGAGCGAGGGCCTCGTTCATACCGGCAGAATGGAAATGATCGCGGGGATGCCTGCATCCTCACCGAGCCCAAGCGTCATGGCATTTTGAAACACGTTGCGGCATTGACCATCAAACTGATTGGCCGGCCGAGTGTAGACCACGCGGCTGCCATCATAGGCGAACGACAGTTCCCAAGCAGGAGCCAGTGGATGCTCACAACAGAGTTGAATGCGTGGAGTCGTCACACCGTCGCCGCCATTGCAATAAAGCACTTTCTGCCCGGACGCCTTGGTCAAATGCAGCTTCCATTCACCGTTCAACCGCGTCGCTGAACTCCCCGAAAAACCCTGTGTCTTCAACCGCCAGGCCACGGGAATCAGCTCAAACGTGCATGGAGCCGCAAGCAACTGTTGCTGTCCTATCAAACTAGGATAAGTGCAGTCTGTATACGGTCCCCCAGCGTCGGTCTGAAATACTCGACTATTGAAACTAAAAGCACCGCCGAACCATTTGGCCCAAGCGACGACCGTGAAAGTTCCAGACGGTGTTGCACCGGACAAATTGTCGATAAGCCAAGCAACGCCTGTGGGAGCAAACGAGATTGGAGCCTCTGAGGTTGGGTCAAGCGGAATCGTGGTGTAAATATTTGGATAGATCTTTGCAAAAATCGTATCTGCTCTATTTCCATTTTGATCCTGCGCTGTTCCATTTACGCAAATAGTATTCGCCGAATTGATATGTGCTAGTCCCGACCCAAATGCAGGTGGAAAAGCTGTGATTAGGATGACGTTGGCACCCGCTGCAATTTCGCGCGGCTTGTGAGAAGTCGTCACATTCACACACGGCGGTTCACCATTCAGGGGGATCTCAATGTTCAATGAAATCTTAATGGAGTTGTCAGACAAATTCGTCATAGGTTCCCTTGAATCAATAGGAGTTCTGGACGCCGGAATACACCCGTGGCTGAGAAAACATAGATTCCAAAGTCGCCGAAATGGTCCGCGGGTTCAAAGACAGTATTGAGTGCGGGAGAATTCAAATCCAGTAGATTGGAGTCAGCCCATTCGACCATCTGTAGGCGTTGGTTCTCGATGAAAATTCGCAGCGACTGGTCACGAAGTGCGAGTGTGGGTAGCAATACTCCCGCAATAGTTTGCAAACTCCGGACGTGTGACTGGTCATCCAACACGAGCAATGACCGGTGCAAGTTCGTTTTTTGACCGATCCGCTCCGAGACGCACTGCAATTGGATCAGTTGGAAGCGGCGGCAATGGATGCCATCGATCTCGACCGGATGGCCACCAAAAAACAGACCCACATTGCCCACCCAAGGGGATTGGAACAGGTTCAATTGAAGCTTGTAATCACCTTTCACGACCTCCCCAAGTTTGATCATGCCGAGGCTGGCGCAATTGACCCAAAGCTCGTCCTCTTGCGCACGGTGATCCCAACGGGAATTCCGTAAGTCAACAGGCCAAACGAAAACTTCGGGACGCTGCTGGAGCAGTGAAAACCACTTGCCGGGTTCAGGAACAGGCGGCGGCAATGGCGTCTCGGAACGAGCCGGTTCCAACGACATCAGCGGTGGAATTGGTGCAGTGTTGGGTGAGGATTCGATCCGCGACCGTTCTTCGTCGGGCAATTGTGACCGCTTCCCAAACACCAGGAATCCTAAAACCAGCGTGGCCGCAATCGCCATACTAATGGTGGGCCACAACCAACGGGTCCGACTTCGCGAGTTAGACGGTGACTGACTGGATCGCAGTTCCTTGGCCAAGTCGGCGGCGGACGAATAACGATCCGTGACAGATTTCGTCAAACAGCGCAGACAGGCGCGATCCAGTTCCGGCGAAATCAAATCGTCAATTTGCCGAAGCGGCTTTGGTTCCCGATGCAGGATCTCGTCCTGGATTTCACGCAGGTCACGACCGGTGAATGGTCGGCGATGCACCAGGAGTTCGTAGAGAATGACTCCCAAGCTCCAGATGTCCGTGCGGCCATCGAGATATTGCGTCTCTCCACGAACCTGTTCCGGAGACATGTACTGCGGAGACCCGGCGATTTCGCCAGCTTGCTCGCGCTGTGAGTTCTCATCGACCGCCAGGCCAAAATCCGTCACGTGCGCATGGCCAGCACCATCGAGCAGGATGTTTGCGGGTTTGAGATCGCGATGGACGAGTCCAATCTTATGAGCCGCGTGAACCGCCTCGGCGACGGTGATCATCACGTCAACTGTTTCCTCGCGTGAGAGCGGCTGACGCTTCATGCGTGTGGAGAGCGACTCACCGGCAATCAACTCAAACACCACGAACGGATTACCTTCGGAGTCGGTCCCCGAGTCAAACACAGTAACAATGTGTGGATGTTTCAACTTGGCCGAGGCGCGGGCCTCTTCCAAGAATCGCTGACGGCCGCAGGTTCCATCAAACCGATCCCGCCGAGCCAATTTGATCGCCACCGGACGATGCAGCACCTCGTCCCAAGCCTCGAACACGCAGCCGAATCCGCCCTGGCCGAGGATCGTGCGGAACACGTATCGGTCTTGCAGCCGACTCGGAAGTTCCGGCAATTCGGCAGCGTTTCGTTCGGCGGAAAATGACGACGTGGTCACCATGCTGACGCTGTCCGATGCCTGAACCGCATCACTAAGAAATGGCTCTTCCGTCGAAATGACCGGTGTACCAGGGAACGGCAGTGCTGGCCGCTCAACGGATGGCTCACCTTTCGCCGGATCACCGAACGCCAAACTCGTCACGCTCTCGACTCCATAGACTGCAATCAGTGCAGTGTGACATACCGTAATCGAGTGATCGCTGTTTCTTCAAGCGTTGACTCGACGATAAGTGGACATACATGGGGAAGTCCGACAGCAGAGTCATCTGTGTGGCCAACCTCCTGCCGTCATGTGCGGCTTCTACGAAAGACTTCGTTGGCATCTACGAATGCATTCGTAATCGTGTCGCCACTGCGGAGGCCAATATGCCCAAACCGATTTGCCGCGACACACCAGCCCCCAAGATTCCCGTTGAACCGAAATTCCTCAGTGTTGACTGGCGACCTTCAGCAATCAGTAAATCCTTGCTCGTCAATCGTTATTCAATGCCTCCGGCTACCGAAAGGCGATTAACGATTGACGAACAAGGATTGTTGATTGTTGAAGTGCCTGACCTCTGACCTCTGACCTCTGACCTACGGACTACGGGGTTTGTTATCGTTGTCGTGGTCGATGAACAACGGGACCGCGGCCAGGGCGAGTAACGCCAACGGAAAGAGGCAAAGACAGCACAGATTGGCGCCGACCGGCGGGCAACTTTTCTCGGTGCAGCCGACCGAGCCATCATCCACCACATGAATGCGAGCGTACGGTTGGCCGTTTTCGTCATAGAACACTTCGCCGGAATCCTCCGGGCTTTGAGCACGCACGACGACGGCTTGCGAGCGGAGCAGCACTTGTTCACGCGCGGTGGGCGGTGCTGTCTTCGGTGTCCAGAACCGAAACAGTCCGTAGCCGTTGTTCGACGTGATCAAGTAGGTGCCACCCCGAAGATTCTGGACTTCAAAGCGTCCCTGTTCGTCGGTGGTCGTGGCAACGATTTGCTCTTTGCCTTGTCGGAACGAGACCACGGAATTCGCGATCCCTTTCTGCTGGGCATCCAGCACTCGGCCGGAGGCGACGCCGTTCGGGGCCAATGCGACGTCGATCGCCGCGGGAGGCGGCACTTTCGGCGACGCGGGCTTCGTGCTGTTCGGCTTGTCGGGCGATGTCACGACGGCCGGCGAGTTAGCGGCTTGCGGCGGCCCCGCGAATACGGGAATCCCCTGAAGCAAAATGCAGCAACTCGCGATGCTGTTAATTACTGCTCGTATTGTCCAACGGAACTTCATGATCTTCCCCGCTTCCTTGCGAGCTGTCGCGAATCCGACTCGTCACGGTCCACGCAATGCGTACGTCGCGACTATTCCTGAATATCGGCACGGAACGTACAACCGTTAAATCGAATTTGTTCGTTCCAACCCAACTTCTGGCGATCCGCTGATGAGCAGCCCCCCATCTTCCAAACTCGAATTCCAAAACCGCAACGTCACCGTCATGGGTCTGGGCGGGTTTGGAGGGGGCCTGGGAGCAGTCCGTTTTCTGGCCGAGCAAGGAGCCCGAATCCTTGTCACGGACTTGCGTTCCGCCGACGAACTGCGACCGTCACTCGCTCAATTTGATCCCGCCTGGCCAGTGACTTTGCGGCTGGGACACCACGAGGAAGCGGACTTCCGCGAGGCGGATTTGGTCGTCGTCAGCCCCGCCGTGCCGAAAAATAGTTTGTTTCTCGGCATCGCCAAAGACGCAGGAGTGCCGCTTACCAGCGAGATGAATCTGTTCTGGGAACGCAACCGCGGCCGAGTCATCGCCGTCACCGGCAGTAACGGCAAGTCGACGACCACGGCGCTGATTCACTCGATCGTAGCGGCGTCGCTCCGCGACTCCGATCCAAGTTGCGGAGCAACTCAGCCACAATGCTGGCTCGGCGGGAACATTGGAGTCAGCCTGCTCCCCGAAGTCCGGCGGATTCGGCCGGACGATTGGGTGGTTCTCGAACTGAGCAGTTTTCAACTCGAAGATCTCGAACCGCTACAACCACGACCGGAAATTGCCGTCGTCACGAACTTCTCGCCGAACCACCTCGACCGGCATGGAACTCTGGAGGCGTACCGCACCGCCAAGCAGAACCTGCTCCGCTGGCAAACGCCGGAGTGCTTTGCCGTCGTGAATGCGGCAAGCGAGGTCACCGATTGGCCGACTCAAGCGACCCGATTGTGTTTCGGCTCAACGGACGATCGGCACTTCGGCGTGTTCGGCAACGGCCCTGACGTGACCATTCGTCTGCCGGCCGATCGCAGTGGCAAGCAACAAATTCCGCTCGCTCGATGGCTCCAACTCCCCGGAAAACACAACTGGCAAAACGCACAAGCAGCGGTCGCCGCTGCGCTGACCGCAAACGTGTCGATCGACGCCATCGAAACAGGAATCTCGTCATTCAAAGGCTTGCCGCACCGCTTGGAGTTCGTCGGCGAGTTTTCCGGCCGGCGCTGCTTCAACGATTCGAAGAGCACAACGCCCGAAGCAACCGTGCTCGCGTTGCAGTCGTTCGACGCGCCGATCGTGTTGCTCGCCGGCGGGTACGACAAGCAGATCGACTTGTCCGCAATCGCCGACATGGCTGTCTCTCGTTGCCGAGCCGTCGCACTGCTCGGCCAGACGGGTCCGCAACTTGGCACGTTAATCGAGCGAGCCGCTCGCGCCGCAATTGTTGTCGGCCCGCCGTGCCGCTGTTTCGAGTCGCTAGAACCTGCCGTTGCCTGGAGCTTGCAAGAGGCCGCTCCCGGCGACATCGTGCTGCTCTCCCCCGGCTGCGCGAGCTACGACTGGTTTAGCAACTACATCGAACGCGGCGAGCAGTTCACGGCTCTCGTCAGTAACGCTGAGACGCGGAGACGCTGAGGTATGACAAAACACTCAATTCGAGAACATTGGAGAACTCGCATGTTCGCTCCCCCAATTCGCTGTATTCCTTTCTGCGTCTCTCCGTCTTTGCGTCTCTGCGTGATCACGTTCCTCATGCTCGTGCTCATGCTTAGCGTTTGGTCTCTGAGCGCCGAAGAACCCCAGAAAGAGTTCCTCAAGCCCAACGAATGCCGCTTCACCGAGCAGCCGATCACGATTGACGGCAAAGCGGTCGAAAAAGCTTGGGAATCCGCCGAGATCATCGACAAGTTCTCGCTGCCGTGGCTCGGTAAAGATGCCCGGCCATCGAAGACGGCGACGAAGGCTCGGCTACTGTGGGACCGCGATAATCTGTATTTCTTTGGCGATATGGTTGATGCCGATCTGTATGCCGATGTCACCGAGCACGACGGCGATACCTGGGACAACGACGTCTTCGAGTTGTTCTTCAAGCCGGCTGATAACAAGCCGGGCTACTACGAGTTTCAGGTCAACGCGAAGAACACAGTGTTCGACATGTTTCTGCCGCAACGCGGCCAAGTCAGACGTTTCCGGCGTGCTCAGGAGTTTCATGTCGAATCGAAAGTCGTTCTCGACGGCACGCTCAACGATTGGACCGACCGCGACAAAGGTTGGAGCGTCGAGGGGAAGATTCCGTGGCGCGACTTCATCAAGACCGGCGGCAGGCCGGCAATCGACGAGATTTGGAAGTTCGTGCTCTGCCGCTACGACTACTGCGTCGACTTCGACGGACCGGAACTGTCGTGGTGCTCGCCGAAGAGTTCTAAGCCGAACGCGGACTTTCATCGCTGGGAAGATTACGCCGAACTCAAGTTCGTGGGACCAGACAAATCGGAAGCGCGGCGACCGTTTGGCATCGAGAAGCTCGAGCCGCTGATGACGTCTCGCGTACACGGTTCGCCGGAACCGCCTGCTCCCTATCACACCAAGAAGGCGTTTCCGAAGTTGAAGCTCAACCTGCCGGTTTTCGGAGCGCACGTCCCCGGTAGCGACTGGATGCTGGCTGGTGTTCAAACGAAATCGTCGCTGATTCGATTCAAAGACAGTCCGGATGTCGAGTCGTTCGAGACGCTGCTCGAGTTGCCGGAGACAACGATCTACAACGCCACATTCCATCCGAAGTTCGCCGAGAACGGATTTCTGTACATTGGGTCCACCGGCCTCGCCTCGACCGGTTTCGTGCCGGAGTCGGCCGAGCGATTCAAAGAATTCCAAGAGAAGTCGGTGCGGATCACGCGCTACCGGATGGACCCGCAGACGTTTGATTTCGATCCGAAGTCCGCGACGATCATTCTGGAATGGGAGTCGAACGGCCACAGCGGTGCTGACACGGTCTTCGGCAATGATGGGATGCTGTACGTCACCTCCGGCGATGGCACGTCCGATTCTGATTTGATTCAGACCGGCCAAGGGCTCGATCACTTGCTGTCGAAACTCATGCGAATCGACGTCGATCATCCCGATCCCGGCAAGATGTATTCGGTGCCGAAGGACAACCCGTTCGTCGGTTTGAAGGATGCTCGGCCTGAGACGTGGGCTTATGGCTTTCGCAATCCGTGGCGCGTCACCTGTGACCGCACGACCGGCGACATCTGGGTCGGCAACAACGGCCAGGATTTGTGGGAGCAGGTTTACCGCGTCGAACGCGGAGCCAATTACGGCTGGAGCGTGATGGAGGGCTCGCACGTTTTCTACGCCGAACGCAAACCCGGCCCGACGCCGTTCGTGAAGCCGACAGTCGAGCACTCGCACAGCGAATCCCGATCGTTGACCGGCGGCGTCGTTTATCACGGCGAGAAGTTACCCGAACTGCGCGGAGCCTACATCTACGGCGACCACTCGACCGGTAAGGTTTGGGCTGTGAAGCACGACGGCAAGCAGGTGACGTATCACCGCGAGTTGGTCGACACGACGTTTCACATCACGCACTTCTGCCTCGACTCGCACGGCGAACTGTTGGTGCTCGACCATCAAGGGGAGGACAAAGGGAACATGTATTACTTTGAGCCGAGCCCCGATACGAATTTGAAATCTGAAATTTCAAATTTGAAATCGGAGACCTCGGAATTCCAATCGGACTTCCCGCGCCGTCTCAGTGACTCCGGCCTGTTCGCGTCGGTCAAAGAGCACACGATGCAGCCGGGGTTAATTCCGTACTCGGTCAACGCGCCGTTGTGGTCGGATGGAGCTCACAAGGCGCGTTGGCTGGCGATCCCGCATGATCTGGATCGCAAAGACCCGCCGATCGACATGACGGTCAATCGCGGCTGGAACGTGCCGGACGAGACTGTGCTCGTGAAGTCGTTCGCACTTGATTTGGAAGCAGGCCAGCCGGAATCGCGGCGGTGGATCGAGACTCGATTTCTGCACAAGCGGCAGGGCGAATGGTTCGGCTACAGCTATGAATGGAACGAGGATCAAACCGACGGTGTGCTGGTCGAGAACGCGGGCAAAGACCGAGCGTTTACGATTCGTGACGCAGCCGCGCCCGGCGGTTCGCGACAGCAGACGTGGCGATATCCCAGTCGCACCGAGTGCATGGTCTGTCACAGCCGAGCCGCGAACTTCGTGCTTGGCCTGAGCACGTTGCAGTTCAATCGCGATCACGACTACGGCGGAGTGGTCGACAGCCAGCTTCGAGTCCTCGAACATCTCGGTCTCGTGAAACTTGCCGGCTGGCACGGCGAGCATACGGCGGCGATCCGTCGTGAGCTGCAAGAGAAAGGACTGGCCGACAAAGAGCTCGACGAAGCAGTCAAGGAACGAACGTCGACCCGCGATCAGCGTGGTGGTCCGAAAACCGAGATGCTCGCGATGTCGCCGGAGTCGTTCCCGAAGCTCGCCGATCCGTATGACCGCAAAGCGAACCTTACCGCGCGCGCTCGCAGTTATCTGCACGCCAACTGCGCGATTTGTCACGTCGATGCGGGCGGCGGCAATGCGCAGATGCAACTGGAATACTTCACGCCACTCTCAAAAGCCAAACTAATCGACGAAACACCGCTGCACCATAAGTTCGATGTCCCCGACCCGCGGCTAATCGCGCCTGGTCATCCTGATCGCTCGGTCTTGCTGACGCGTCTTAGCCGCCGAGGCGCCGGCACCGGTCAGATGCCGCAGTTGGGCACGTCACTGGTCGATCACGAAGCGGTCGAACTGTTCCGCGAATGGATCGCAACCCTGCCGCGTGGATGGTGACCGCCGAGCCGGGTCCGCAGCGCGGGAGATCGCGATTACGATGTCAACGACGATGGCGTGTTGGCCATCGGACGATCAGCAGCAAGAAGTCATTCGGAGCGGCT